>CAZUXX010000007.1:0-16754 GCA_964624215.1 uncultured Planctomycetaceae bacterium | reverse complement strand
AGCTAAAGAGGTAAAAGTTATTCCACTTTTGCTTGTTTCATGCGACTCGCACTCCATACCGATTTCGCGATGCGAACACTGATGTATCTGGCCGGACGTCAAGGACGGGCGAGCGTCGGTGAAATCGCGGAGTTTTATCAGGTGTCGAAGGATCATCTCGCGAAGGTTGCTCAGCGGCTCACGCGGGAAGGATTCATTCGCAGTATTCGTGGGGTCGGAGGCGGCATTGAACTGGCCGCCTCGCCCGATGAGATCCTGGTCGGCGATGTCATCGAACGGTTTGAAGGCACGATGCAGCTGCTGGACTGTGTGGCGATCGACAACGTCTGCCGAATTCAACCGGGCTGTCGGCTGCGAACTGTGCTGGCCGAGGCCGAACGCGTGCAAATGGAATACCTGCGGTCGGTGCGGCTGAGTGATGTGGCGCCGCCGGGCCGCGATCTTGTTGAACTGACGGTTTCCGCTTTTCCCTCGTAGAAGGTGTTGTGATGTCGCGAATCCGGCGAATGTTACCCGTGTTGTTGAGTGGATCGCTTGTCGCGGTCGGCTTGTTGATGGTTCGGCCGAGCGTGCAGGCCGAGCCGACCAAGGAAGAGGATGCCGCCCTGAAACGAACGCGCAAGCAGGTGCGGATGCTCGACGACATCTACAAGTCGGCGATCGTGCTGATTACCGAGCACTATGTGACGGAAGAGTCCGACCTGGCTGCCGGTGACGCCTTCCAGGCCCTGTTCAACTCGATGAAGGAGAAGGGGTGGCACGAGATCCGTCTGCTGGACGCGACGGGCGAGCCCTACGACGACGACAACAGCCCGAAGGACGCGTTCGAGAAGTCGGCCGTGAAGGCGCTCAAGGGTGGCAAGGAGTGGCACGAAGAAGTGATCACCCGCGACGGAAAGCAACTGCTGCGTGCCGCCACTCCGCTGCCCGTGGTGATGGAGCGGTGCATCCTGTGCCACGATCACTACAAGGATGTTCCGAAGGGACAGCCGATCGGTGCCCTGAGTTACACGATCGCGATTGAATAGTTCTCCTGCAGATCCCTCTGGCGGCGTCTCGACGACGGCTGAGCTTCACTGGTTCAGGATGACGCCGCCAGTGATTCACTGTGACTTGGCGTGTGTCTGTTGATTGAGTGTGCTGGTTTCTTGCAGGCATGACGGATGAGACGAGGGCAACGTCGCTCCGCCTGACCTTTCATCCCGAATGACCAGGGTCGGACCGGCCGGGAACGCAATGCGTTCACTGGCTGGTCCGACCTTTTGCATTTGCGAGGGCGTTGCGAGCCTATTCCGACAGTGCCTTTTCGAGCGGTTTGCCGTCGGCCGTGGGCATTTCAAGTCCCAAAAGAGCCGCGATCGTCGGGGCGACGTCGATCGACTTCACAAGGCCGAGGTCGACTCCCTCGCGAACACCGGCTCCGGAGATCACCAGCGTGCCGTAAAGTGCTTCCTGGAACTGGTGGTACCCGTGCGTTCCTCCGGGAGTCGCCCGGTCGGAGATCAGTTCGCCAGTGTCCCTGTCGCCAAACGAGTATCCTTCTCGGGCGGAGAGCCACAGGTCGGGTGCCCGGGGGTCGTCTTCGGGGAAGGCAACGCCGAATTCTTCAAACTGCTCGGGAGTGATGACGCGGTCGACTCCTTCGACGACGGCGAGTCCGGTCTTGAGCTTGTCGAGGATCGGCTTTCTGAACTCCTCGTCGAGGATATAGACCATGCAGGCGCCTCCCTGGGAGAGCGCCTTGGCCCGGTACTGCGGCTTGCCGTCGACATCAGAGATGAAGCCGAGCTCCCGCAGACGGACATTCGTGTTGATTGTGTGTCTGATCGGGAAGAATCCATGATCGCTGGCAACGATAATCGTGAGATTGTCGCCAAATTTTGACTTGCGAGCCGCTTCGACGATGTCGCGAACGCGGTCGTCGGCGTGGCTGACAGCCCAGTAGGCGTCGGGAGTCTGGGGGCCGGCGTTGTGCTCGACGTGATCGACTTCGATCAGATGCACAAGTATCAGGTTGGGGGGATGATTCTCGAACAGGTGGCGGGCCATGCGGGTGTAGAGCCAGTCCCGCTGAACACCTCCGGACTTCTCCTTGCACCAGCGTTCGTGATCGTCGATCGGGATCCCGGCCTCCCTGAGTTCCGCCAGCCATTCGCGAGTGCCGTACTGCATCCACGAGACGAGCCCCGGCATGTCGGGAACGGTCCAGTCGAGCGTCGGGGCATTGCGGCTTGCCGGCCACAGGATGCCGGCTGTCGTCAGTCCATTCTGTTTGGCAATGTCGTAGACCGTCGGCACCTTGACGATCTCATCCTTGTCGAACAGGGGATCGACAATGAGCTGCACTGAGTTTGCAGTTTCGCGGTCGAGGTAGTTGTTTCCCAGAACGCCGTGCCTGGCGGGAGGAACGCCGGTGACGAGTGAGGTGTGATTGGGCCAGGTCACCGTCGGGAACGAGCATTCGAGGCCCTGGGCGCGGGCGCCTTCGGCGGCAAGCTGACGAATCGTGGGAAGATCGGCTCGCGGGTCGTCGAGATAGAAGTGCGCCAGACCGTCGACACTGATAAGAATGACGCACCGGTCTGTCTGCGGCTCGGCAAGGGCCGACGTCCCCATCATCAACAGCAACAGCAGGGAGAGGCAGCGAAGTCGATTCATTCTGATGCCGTCCTTTCGTGAGTGTGGGATGCCCGTCCGACATGGCGATGCCGGGTCTATGGACGATACCGCACACCCGCAGCGAAGGGGAGCAAACGGCGCTCCCGCGAACCGGGAGCCGGACGGCAATCAGATCAGTCTCTGGCCGCGTTGTATTCTCCCAGCCGTTCGGGGGCGGGAAGATGTTCTTCGAGGACAAACGTGGGCCGCGGTTTGGAATTGACGAACGCGGCGATGTCGAGTGCTTCCTGTTCCGAGAGATGCGGGTCCCCCAGTGGCATGGCCACCTTCAGCCAGGCAGCCAGTTTATCGACACGGGAGAGACCTGCGCCGTCGTTGTAGGACCTTTCACCCCAGACAGGTGGACCGTCGTCGGTCCCCAGGCCGTTGCCGCCATGACAGTCGGCGCAGAACTCGGCATAGAGCGTCTGACCACGACCGGGATCGGCTTTGCCGGGGTCGATGTTCAACGGCCGAACGTGCCGGGGTCCCAGCGGATACTCGGGATTCATCTTCATCTGCTCGCCGCTCGACAGCCAGGTGATGTAGGTGGTCATTGCGACCGAGACCTCGCTGCCATTCGGCGGCCGGGTGCCGTTGAGGCTTCGCATGAAGCAATTGAGCACCCGGTCTTCGAGCGTAATCACCCGCCTTTCACGCGGCGACCAGGCGGGGTAGGCCGTCGCCACGCCGAGAAAACTTGCCGCGAGCGGATCGGTGCCGGCATCGAGATGACAGGAGCTGCACGTCAGGGCGTTGCCCACGTAGGGCTTCGAGAGCGGATGCTCGCCGGTGTTCTCGATGATCTCCTTCCCCAGCGCAATCACCCGTCCCAGCTCCCCCGGGGGGAGTTCGCTGGTTGCCGAGGGCCTGGCGTTTTCGTCGGCCCGGGGCGGCGTGACACTGAGGACAGCAGCCAGAACGGGCAGGAGAACGAGGATTCCGGTTCGGACAGTGCGCATGATTCACGCTCGATGGCCAGAACAGTGACGACGGTGTTGCCAACTATTGTGGTCCGCCATGCTCAGTCGGCTACCCCCTGCCGACCGGGAGCGGAGCGTTGCCTTTCGACTGGCGGTGACGACGGTCGGCCAGCAGACCAGACAGCGGGTGCAGCGGCACACGCATGCCACGGGTATCGGCGCTGCCTTCATGCGCACCCTGGGAAGGGATCCCCCGAGGCGGCACCGGCTGCCACGCCGGGGCCAATTCATCCGGCATTCCGCCGGTGGGGAGCGGCAAGCTACTCCTCGGGAACGACGAAGTCCTGCTCGAACTTGCCACCCGCCTCGGATGGGGCGGGGAGGTCGACCGTCGTCGTGTATGGCTGGAAGATCGAGACGCCGATGTCGTTCTCTGGGACTGCCTGGCCGTCGTAGCCGGCGATCATCACGACCGTCGGGCCGCCAGTGACTCCCTTGCCGGGCTCGGTCGCATACGTCCCGTTCCGGATCTCGGCGATCGCACCGGGTCCCTCGTTGCCCTGACTGGCGTCGGGAGTGAACGTGATCCGCCCGGCTGGAACCGGCTGCCCCTGAAAGGTCACCTTCCCGGTGATCGAATAGCGTTCCGGGCCGCTGTCACCGCCACAACCGGCCAACAGCAGAGCCGCGAGGCAGGCAAGCAGAGGACAGTCGAGCCGGCGTGGCCGCTTGATACAGGACATTTCTTCCTCGGAGAACGTGTGTTCGGAGCGTGTTTCGTCAACGCGTCGCGTTTTGGCAGGGCATTCCTGCCCGGGGACCGGGAGTCTGCCTTCCTTTTGAGAAGCAGACCCGGGACCGGTTTTTCGGAGGCACCAGCAAACAGGGCAGATTCAACCCCGGCCCCAGTCGCCGTGGCGAGATCAACCCGATGCAGCCAACGCCGGCTCAATTGCCCTGGACTCCGCCGACAGGCAGACCATCTTCGCGACAGGCGAGACCCCGATAGACGTTGATGTCCATGTTCTCGCTGAAGAAGCGAATCGCGGCATCTCCCATTCCCATCTGGCAGCCGCCGGGGTGATAGCTGCCGAACAAACGGGTCTGAGGTGTGTGGTTGCTGGTTTTGGGATCCTGGCTGTTGATCGGATCGATCGCTGTCGCGGCAACGGGTGAGAATCCCCATTCCCTGGTTACGTTCGACGACGAGGCCCAACCAAAGTTCTTGTTGTCGGTCCGGTTATTCGTCTGGTACGACGATTCTCCCACGAAGAACACGTTCGAGGTGCCATCGGTGACGGCGGCCATCGGAATCCTGGAATTGTGGAAGATCACCCCGCGGGTGTCGTGTCCGCGCAGGGGATCGCTGGAGGCGCGGCACTGATGCTGATCTCCTCCTCCGTTCACCGCGAAATAGTTCAACCGGAAGTCTCGCTGAGTCGAGACGGGATCGGAGGGACAGCGGTAGACCGCGACCGGCGTATTGAACAGATCAGTGTTGGGTGCCTGACCCGGGTCGGCCGGGCTGGTGGCGAACCTCCTTGAGCAATCGAACTGGTCGTAGAGTGCTTTCTGCTCCAGGAACGGGAGTGTGAGCACCGTCCAGGGGGCCCAGGCGGTATTGCCGAGGTTGGACCCCAGGCAGTTGTTGCCCGGCAAATCGAGGCGCAAGGGGCGATCAATGATCTGCCCCGGAGGAAGGACGCCATGGGACGACTCGTAATTGTGCAGTGCGAGCACAATGTTGTGCAGATGGTCCTGACACTGACTCTTGCGTGCCGCTTCCCGCACCTGCTGGACAGCCGGCAGCAGCAGGGCCACCAGAATCGCGATGATCGCAATCACGACCAGCAACTCGATCAGCGTAAATCCGCGTCGCCGGGCAGAAGAAGGGCCCATGATAATTCTCCAGGAGGAGCGCGGCGTGAACGCGTTCAATAAGTCAGCCGCGGCATGAAATTTGGTTCGGACGTATTAACTCTATTCCCACCATAGGACGATCGACAGACCAGGGTCAAGATCTTCCCGGGAACTCCCCAAACAACTTCACTTGACTCAACCAACTACACACAAACATGTTACAGAGAAATGGAGACATGAAACTGTTCGCTTAACTCGTCTCCCTCCGGGCAAATAACAAATTGTCACCAGACAGCAGGTGACTGGACAGCGGGATTGAACACGGGGACAAGGCAGCCCCGCGGAATCAAGGCGCAGGAGGAAGGCCGGCCGGGTGCAGGGGGAAGCCGTTCCTCACGAGGGGAGGGCAGAAGGCACAGAGCGGCCCCGGACAGCGTCAGGACCGACCACGTCAGAAGTTGTATTCTTCGCAGTTGCGGTCGAAGTGCCGATCGGTGAAGCCGATGTTGGTCCGCACGTTGAGGTAGGTGTACTCCTCCATCAGCGGAGGGATGGCGCGCTCATTGGGAGGCCAGCCGTAGTTTTCAAGTCTCAGGGGCAGTCCGGTGGACTCGTCGAGATAGAGTCGGGTGATGTGATAGAGGAACTGCTTTCGCGGTTGGGGGTGGACGGTCTGGATGACGCGGCAGGCGGTGTTTCCGATGCGGGCGTGCGGGTAGTAGGTCACGGTAATCTCCCCGTAGCGGGTCTCGAGCTCCCACTGCCGGATGAGAAGCTGCAGCAGGTTGCGAAGGCCGGCCTGCGAGACCGGATGGCGGTTCTCGGCCATGGCACGGGGACCGTCGACCGGGACCGAGATGGTACCGATCAGCGACTTCAGTCCGCTTCCCTCGTGGGCCAGCATCTCCCCGTTATTGCGGCCGGCGACATACAGAATCTCCCGTCCGGCGTGCGGTTCTCCGAAGAGGCAGTACAGGCTGAAGGGCTGCTCGCGGATCCGCATTTTCATGACCTGCGTCTTGAGCTGGCCATCGATCCGTTCGCGTTTGGTGAAGTGGCACTCGTAGTCGTGAACGTCGCGAAGCCGTTCGAGTGACTGGCGGGCAAGTTCAATCGCGGGGACGAGGGGATGCTCGCGGGGTGCGCTGGCGGCGTTTTCAACCGGAAGCGCAGCGGCTCCCGGCCAGACGAGCAGGGCGACGATCAACAGGCAGGCAACAAGACGATTCGGGATCATCAGGCCGGCATCCTTGCGGCAGGAGACGATCTGGGCTCAGAACGAGCGTGACAGGCGGGGGGCGGAGTATCGGCATGCTCTGCCGGAGGGTCAAGATCGATGTTGACGCCCCTGCCATCGCATTCCGGGGAAGGCCAGCCCGCGGGGAACTCCCGCGGGGGTTGTCCAGCCCCTCATGCGTCGCCGCGCCGGGTGTCGAGCTCCTTGAGTCGTTCGGGAAGGACGTCGCGACAGACGCGGAGCATGTTCTGCCCGAGCACCTTGCGGATGTCCTCCTCACTGTGACCGCGCTGAACCATCCCGACCGTGAACAGGGGCCAGTTGGTCCAGGCGATCGTCTTGCGACCGGGCCAGTGTCCTCCGAGAGCGCCATCGGGCCACAAGGCCGCGAATCGCGGACGTGATGGTCCCCGCCGGGGGACGCGGCGGTTGGCCTCGGCAGCGAATTGAGACGTGTGAGAGATGTCGGTTCCGATCCCGACATGCTCGCTGCCGAACGTCCGGATGGCGTAATCGAGGTGATCGAGCAGAGCGGCGAGATCTCCGCCGCCCCCGAGGAAGTTCGGGATGCAGCAGATCCCGATGAGTCCGCCCGTATCGCCGATGGCGCGAATGACGTCGTCCGGTTTGGCGCGGATGTGATGATTGACGGCATCGCAGACAGTGTGAGAGGCGACCATGGGGCGTGTGGAGGCGAGTGCCGCTTCGCGGCTGGTCCGCCAGCCGCTGTGAGCGACATCGACAATCACGCCGACACGATTCATCTCGGCGATGGCCTGGCGACCGAGATCGCTCACCCCGCCATCGGTGGTTTCTCCGCAGCCGTCGCCGAGCATGTTCCGGCGGTTGTAGGTGAGGTGCATCATGCGAATCCCCAATTGGAAGAAGAGCCGGATGCAGGCGAGTTCTTCTTCCGCCGTGACCCATTGCTGCGTCAGAGGGACGCCGTTGCCGGTGAGGTACAGACAATGGCGGCCGCGGGACTTGGCGATTTCAATATCCGTGGGCAGGGAGGCTCTCGACAGGGTGTCGGGCAGCATGTCGGTCAGCCAGGTGAAGCGGGCGAGCCGCCTGATCAGGATCAGCGGGTCCTGACTTTCCTCTCCGGCATTCTGGAAGATGCAGGTGACGCCGGCACAACGAAATGCCTCGCGGAATTCCTCCCGTTCGGCCTCATCGAGGGCCGGCCGGGTCATCGTGGATTCTTCACGCAGGTCAGCCAGTTCGCGATCCGAAGCGGCTGCCTCGGTCAGAGCGATGGCGCGATCGGCATCGACGGCGGCCCGCGGGGCGAAGCCATAGGTGTCGAACACCACACTCTCGGCGTGGATGCGGAGCCCCTTTTCGAGCTCGGACTGCGACGGCTTTAACAGCGCGAGGGCGGCATCGCGTGCTGAAGCAATCCCCGGATGACTGGTTGTCATCAGAGGATGTCGTCGCGGATCGGCTGCGATCGGTTCCCGGGCGTCCTCGGGGAAATCCGCGTGGGCATTGGTGGCTGCCGCGGCAAGAACCGCAGCAGCACCGGATCTGATCAGGAACTCTCGCCGGGACCCCTGGACGTCAGCCATCTCCGCTGTCTCCCTCGATCGAATGCCGTCTCGCGATGTACAGAACTACGGAGCGCCATCTTAGGCAGCGGTCCCGGTGTCTGCAGCAGCGCGCGTGTTGCAAGCCGTTGTCATCCATCGTTGTGGCCACAGCCAGACGGCGAGGGGAGCCGGGAGCAGCACGGCACACGCATCGGTCATTCGTCCGAGCGGAGGGCAGACCGGGATGACCACCGCCAGTGACAGCACGAGGTACACCGTAGCGATGACGAGTGTCAGTCGAGCGACGTGTGCGCGATTCGGTGGAGTCCCTGCCGCACCGAGGAATCCGGGAAGACAGATGCGGGCGATTGCGATCAGAATCAGCGCCAGTGAGAAGGGGTTGTCGGCGAAGTCCCAGCCGACCTTCTTCGCTGCCTGGCGTGTGGCCTTTGCCAGCCAGATGACGTACTCCCGTCCGTGCACCCGGAGCAGTCGTGTCGCGAGTCGGCGCAGCCGGGAGTTGACTTCGTCGTTTCGCCCCTCCGCCTGAGTGCGGGCGACCGGAACGAATTCGAACCAGATGGTGGCGTCGT
Source organism: uncultured Planctomycetaceae bacterium (assembly GCA_964624215.1). GTDB lineage: Bacteria > Planctomycetota > Planctomycetia > Planctomycetales > Planctomycetaceae > CAZUXX01. The sequence continues at coordinate 7,951 of CAZUXX010000007.1, read as the reverse complement.
ATTCGGTCTCCATCCGCATGTAATTCAGCAGCGGTGCATCGGAGTACGCGGAGGTGGGACGTTCCGGCGATGTCCGGCGCACCAGTGCTCCGGATGCCAGATCGTTCAGGTCGGGCGGAAGTCGCGGGAGGTCGTCCGGCTGGAGGAACTGTCCCGTGATGCCGACGAGGTTGTATCCCCCGAAAGAAACGACGGAGAAGCGCCCGACGGTGGTATAGCGCAGCAGCGCGTAACCGAACAGCGGAGTGATGGCGAGAGCCGCGGCCATGCCGGCGCACCACCATCGTGAGCGTGTGGCGTGGGCCGGCGGATAACGGCACAGCAGAAAGGCAAGCAGAGGGAGCAGGGGAACCAGGAACAGGTTCGCGGGGCGAATCAGCCAGCCGGTCAGAGTGATCGTCGCCAGAGCCGCGGCCGTGGTCCATCCCGGACGGGCGAGCCACCACAGGAGCATTCCACACGTGGCGATTCCTGCCGCCGCCGCGGGCGTGTCCGTGGCAATCGTCATCACGTAGCCGTGCAGGATACGGGAGTACAGGAGGGTGCTGGCGGCGACGCAAGCGAGTGCCGGTTCCCCACTCAGGCGAGCGAGTCCGATGAAGAACAGAACGGCCGCCAGGGCGTACAGGAGGAAGTGCGCCAGTGGTGCCATGCCGAGTGACGGATCGACCTGCTTGAGCAGCAGCAGCAGCAGCGGGTAGCCGGGCGTGCGAATGTGGGTGAGCGCTGCGTCCCACGAGTGCCAGGGGAAGTCGGTGTAGCCACCACTGTCGTTGACGAGGACCGGATCCAGTCTCCCCGAGAAGCCGAGCCAACCGGCGACTGCAGCCGCTTGCAGCAGGAGGATCACGACGCCCAGGCGAAGGCCGTGTGATGGACGGTCCATGCGCGACTGCCTCTGTAGCGGTGCGCCGGTCTCAGTCCTGATCCCGTCGCGTCAACCGGCTGTTGCTGGGCACCCAGGTCTTGATGTTTTCGCGAGCTTCGCGGAGATCGTCGAGCGTCGGCGGAGCGTTCGTCCCGTATTCGACGGGGGCGCGAGTCTTGCGAATCTCGTAGACCGACCGCGCAGGCCGTGCATTGCGATGCTTCACCCACGCATACCAGTCCCGCTTGCGGGCCTCGGGCCGATCCCGCAGCAGCCAGATCAGGATGATCAGACCGACCATGGAGCCGGCGGCGATGAGAATCGGCCGCGGGTGGAACTCGCCGGCGGCCAGCACAATCGCAGCACAGGCAATGACCCCACCGACGAGCACGCAGAAGGTCGCCAGCAACGGAGCGAAGTTCCGATTCGGTCCTGGTTGGAGATTCCCGGGCAACCGTTTCTCCCTCGACTCAATCCAGCGCAGTTGAACCGGGGCGATTTTACCGCTGCAGCCGCCAGAGTACAGGCGCTGCTGATTCGACGACGGTTTGCAGCGGGCGTTTCGCTGCTGCGTGACACATGTTGACCGGCCCCGATATGATGCCGGTCGGTCCTGGGAGTCTCGCTCCGCATTGAGCCTGCTCACCGACACGCGAATGCGATCCTACCTGCACTGGCACGGACTCTCGAACCTCGATTCGCTCGTGAGCGGGATCGGTTGGGGGATCGCTGTGACGCTGCTGCTGCTGGTGTTCTTTCGCACCCGCCCGCGAATTGCCGCGGCCATTGGCTGGCTCCACTGGCTGATTCCGGTGGCCGGTTTGACCGTGGCCTTTCTGGTGCTGGACTGGCTGCCTGGCGGGGAGAATCGCACCTGGACACTGTACGGGGCCTGCCTGGGAGCGGCTCCGCTTTTGATTGTCCTGCTGCATCGCTACGAGCGACGCCTGATTTCCCCGATGTTGGGATGGACGCTGCTGGCGCTGCGGCTGAGCGTTGTGGCGATCATCTTCCTGATGCTGCTGCAGCCGGTGCGAATCTCTGAAACCGATCGCGAGCGGACGGGACGGATTCTGCTGGCGTTTGATGTCTCCGAGAGCATGGAGACCGCCGACACCCATGCGACCGCGGCGGAGAAACTTCGCTGGGCTCGCGCGTTGGGCATGATCGGGAATGCCGCCATCAACGAGAGACTGGATCGGTGGGAAGCGGCGTTCGAAGCAGGAGAAGAACCCGAATGGGTCGCTCCCGGGGAGTTCTCTGATCCGGTGCGCGCAGGTCAGCAGGCACGGGCACGCCGGGAGAACCTCGAGCGGGTCTTTGCGGAACTGGAGAAGATCCCGCGGCGGGAGATCGCGCGGCGACTGTTCCTGGCCGGCGAGCGGCCGATCCCCGAGAAGCTGAACGATCTGGGGCTGCTGGAGACGATTCTGTTCGCGGGAGAATCGGTCTCCGTTGACCCCCGGGAACTTGATCCGCTTCTCGCCAGGCCACCGGAGAGGCTGTTTTACGACGAGACAAACCTGGCGTTGCCGCTCTCGGGTGCGGGGGGTGCCCGCTCCGATGTGCCTGTTGCGGGGATCGTGCTGGTGACGGACGGGCGTCATAACACCCGGGGGTCGGAAGAACGTTTGCTGTCGCAGGTCAGCTCGGCCGCGACACCCGTTTATCCTGTCCTGATCGGCACCCGGGAGAAGCCCCGCGATCTGGCGATCGCCCGCATCGACGCTCCGCGGCAGCCTGTCTCGCAAAACGACCATCCACTCGTCCGGGCGCAGTTGCGAACGAGCGGGTTTGAAGGAGAGCAGATCACGGTGGTCCTCGAACCGGCGCCCGGTCAGCCGGGTGAGGTGCAGAGCCAAACGATCCACGTGGCAGGGCCGACGGCGGAGGTCTCGTTCAAGCTGGATGCTTCACAGCTGGGCCGATTCCAGTACCACGTACGGACGAGTGTGCTGCCGGATGAGACCCGCGACGACAATAACACCCGCAGCTTCTTTCTGACGGTCGTCGATGACCAGGCCGATGTGCTGCTCATCGACGGCGAAGCCCGCTGGGAGTTTCGCTTTCTCGACAATGCCCTGAAGCGGGACGAGCACGTGAATGTTCAGGAGGTGCTGTTCCGTCAGCCGTACATGGGCGTATTACCGGAGACCTTCTTCCCGCGGACGCTGTCGGTGCCGACCCGGGTGGAGCCTTCGCTGGCGTCACCGTTTCTGCCCTACGACGTGGTGATCGTAGGAGATGTGGGGACGCACCAGATGCCCAGGGGGGGCTGGGCGTGGCTCGATCATTTCGTGCGGGAGGAAGGGGGGACGCTGGTCTTGCTGGCGGGGAAGCATCACATGCCGCTGAGCTACCTGCGGGATCCGGTGGTCGAGGGGCTGCTGCCTGTGGAGAATCTGCGGATCCTCAACCAGACAGGCCGTCTGGAGCGTCGGGCCCCTGCCGAGCGGGGGTTTCATCTGACGCTGACTCCGGATGGAGAAGACGAGGCGTTTTTGCAGCTGGCGGATTCGCGTGAAATGAATCCGCAGTTGTGGGCGAGTCTGCCGGGGCATACCTGGGGACTTGTCGGCACGACAAAAGGGGAGGCCACGACTCTGGCGTCGGTCATTCCCGCGGGGACAGAACCGACACTGGAGACCGAACGGAACAACGCGATCATCGCGCGACAGCAGGTCGGATTCGGCCAGGTGCTGTGGATCGGGGTCGACAGTACGTGGCGCTGGCGGCACCGGGTGGGGGATCTGCACCATCACCGTTTCTGGGGGCAGCTTGTCCGCTGGGGGGCGCGATTCAAGGCGCTGTCGAAGAACGAGTTCGTTGCCTTCGGCCCTGAACTTCCGACGGTCGAGACCGGTGCCGACGCCCTCATCCGGGCGGCGTTCTCGCGCCAGTTTCTCGAACGCTTCTCGGCACTGCAGCCGCGGGCAATCATCTCCCGACTTGATGATCCGCAGCACACACCGGTGATGACGCTCGACCTGCGGGGTGTTGAAGGGCGGCCCCTGGACTTCGAAGGAAACGCAGCCGGTCTGCGGCCGGGGGACTACCGGATCCGCCTGGACGCCGAGAATGGGGATCTGGGGCCCGAACCGATCGTTGCAGAGCTGCAGGTGCTCGAATCTCCCACCTCGGAGCTGAGCGATCTGTCGGCCAACGACGAACTGCTGGCAAGTCTGGCTGAATCGACAGGAGGGCGGCTGTTCCGACCGGAGGATGTCGATGAACTCCCGGGAGTTTTTCGCGATGTGAGCGAGTCAACCACACTCCGGCGGGAGGTATCGCTGTGGGATCACTGGCCGATCCTGCTGGTCTTCTTTGGTCTGCTGACGGGGGAATGGGTACTCCGGAAGCTGAACGGACTCCCCTGATCTGTCCCGACTGGCGTGGCTCCGGTTATCGGTCGGCGGCCACGCGTTTGCTGCTCTGTACGGGGAGCTTTACACTCGAATTTCGCCGCCTGGCCGGCCCATCCTGATCCGAAACCCGTTGTTGAAAGTCGCCGATATGACTCGCCGCATTGCGCTTGTGATGGTGTGTGCACTGGCAGCTGCGCTGTGGGGCCGTGCTGGCCACGCGGCGGACGACGAGAGCAAGCCGGCGCGGATCCTGTTCGTGACCCAGAGCAAGGGTTTTATGCACGGGTCCGTCAAGCGGGGTGAGCGGCAGCTGGCCCCGGCGGAAATCGCGCTGACCCAACTCGGCCAGCAGACGGGATTGTTCTCCGTCGATTGCACGCAGGAATGCGAGTCGGATTTCACCAAAGAGAACCTGCAGAACTACGACGTCGTCGCTTTCTATACCACGGGCAACCTGCCCATCGCCCAGGAAGATCTGGACTACTTCTTCAACGAGTGGCTCCGGCAGAAGGGACATGGAGTGCTCGGTTTTCATTCGGCCGCAGACACCTTCCACAATTACGAGCCGTACTACACGATGATCGGCGGGACGTTCATCGGGCATCCGTGGGGGGCGGGGTCGACGGTCACGCTGATCAATCATGAACCGGAGAATCCGCTGGTCGATTCGTTCGGCAAGGAGTTCGTGATCAAGGACGAGATCTATATGTACCGGAACTTCAAGCCGGAGAACGTACGGGTGCTGCTGAGTCTGGATTACTCCCGCAGCCCGACCGGAGGGAAGGTGAATACGGCGCACGGGTACCACGTGCCGGTGTGCTGGGTCCGAAGCTGGGGAGACGGCAAGGTCTACTTCAACAATCTCGGGCATAACGAAGGGACGTGGACCAACAAGGCGTTTCTCGACTCGATCACAAGCGCGGTGAAATGGATTCGCGGGGACATTGAAGCGCCGACGGAACCGAACCCGGACGTGTCTTTCGCCCAGGAAGCCAAGGCCAAAGCGGATGCGGCCGAACACGGTTTCAAGGTGCAGTAGCGGCGGGGGTGTGCGAGCAACTGACGACACCGACGTTCGACCTGCAGCGAAGGGGTGAGTCGATCGACGGGCGGGGGACCGTTGCCACTTCTTTGCGGGACAGGCAAGGCTCCCGCTTTTTTCTCCGGATGGTAGGATACGGCCTGATCGCTTCTGCCAGTTTCGGAGATCTCCATGTCCGGTGCACCACGTCCTGAAGGACCACTGACTTCGTCGGTCGAACGACTCCGTCACGAGCTGGATCGCTGGCTCGACGCCGCCTGGAGCCAGGGAGAGCGCGCTATGGATGCCATGGGTTTGCGAAGCGGACGTCCCTGGTCGCCTCCGATCGAGATCTTCGAGGGTCCGGAGAGTGTGCGGGTTCTGGTTGACCTTCCCGGAGTGCCGGCCGACAGGATCAACCTGACTTTGGTGGGACACATGCTGACGATCAGCGGGACGCTGCACACTGCCGCGTGCGGAGAGAACGAGCAGCGTCACGGTGGAGAGCGACCGACCGGAGAGTTCCGGCGTTCGATTCCTCTGCCGGCAAGCGTCGACCCCGACAAGATCAGTGCGGTCAGTCGAGATGGCCTGCTGACAGTGACGTTGGGCAAGGCCGAAACAGAAAAGTCCCGGCAGATTCCGGTCAAGTGCGAGCCGCCCCCCGCACCGACGAATCCGGTCATGTAGAGTTTCACCGGGATGTCGCGTCCGGACGGCGCAACCAGTGATCGACTGCAGCTGCTTTACTCCTTTGTGACTTACAGCCCCTGATTGTCCATGCAGCGTCTTGCCGCAACCGTTTGCCTTGCCCTGATCGGAAGTTTGTCCGGTTGTCTGCCTCCGATGGAGCATGCCAACAACGGGGAGCCGGCCACTCAATCGGCACAGGCAGAGTCAACCGCGACTTCGATTCCCAAGCCGACCGTGCCCCGGCTGAGTGGTTACGAGATCACCGACAGCGGGCTGCAATACAAGATCGTCAACCCCGGCAGCGAGAAGAAGCCGACCGCACGAGATACGGTGCGCGTGCATTACCGGGGTCGACTGGAAGACGGCACCATTTTCGATGCCTCGTACGATCGGGGACAGCCGGCCGAGTTCCCGCTCAACGGCGTGATTCCCGGGTGGACTGAGGGGCTGCAACTGGTAGGTGAGGGGGGCGAGATTGAACTGGTCATCCCCGGGGACCTGGCTTACGGAGAGCGTGGCAGCCCACCGGATATTCCGCCTCATGCGACGCTGTATTTCACTGTCGAACTGCTCGAAGTGAAATAGGCGGACTGGTCATCGTCGGGCGGTTGTCACCGGGACCTGGTCAGCGGTGAAACGCCGCGGGCCGACGTGCCGCGCGGCCGCCTGTCTCTTCAAGGAAACCTGTGGTGGCGTCTGGATGACAACAGCCTGCATCCCTGCAGGACGATGCCGCCATTGACGCGACACATACGTTGGGTGCCCTCCAGCGAGGTGAACAGTTTCGACACGATTGCTGCCCCGGCATCTGCACCCGGCGGAGCAGCCCGGGCGATCATCCGCATCAGCGGGAACGAGACGTTTGCGCTGCTTTCGGAATGCTTTCGTCCGGCCGATGCTGACCTGTGGCGCAGCGCGACGCGTCCGCTGCGGCACCCCGGGATCCTTGGGATTGACGAGCCTCGACTCGAGATTCCGGTGGCGGTGTTGTGGTGGCCGACCGGCCGCAGCTACACCGGAGAACCGCTGGCAGAGATTCATCTTCCGGGATCTCCGCCGCTGGTCGATGCAGTCCTGGCGGTGCTGTATGCCACGGGAATCCGACCGGCCCGACCGGGGGAATTCACACAGCGGGCGTTTCTGAACGGGCGGATCGATCTGGTGCAGGCCGAGGCCGTTTTGGGGGTGATCGATGCCGACGACCAGGCTCAACTGCGACAGGCGCTGACGCAACTGGCGGGTGACATCTCGCGCGAGATTGCTGAGTGCCGCGAGACGCTTCTGTTGCATCTGGCTGATCTCGAGGCCGGGCTCGATTTTGTCGAAGAAGACATCGAGTTCGTCGACCGGCGTGAGCTGCAGCGGCGGCTCGATGAGACGGCGGCTGTGCTGGAGCGTCTGCTGGCCCAGGCCGGCGAGCGAATGCATTCGCGTGGCGGTCGGACGGTCGTCCTCGTGGGGCTGCCAAACGCCGGCAAGAGCACACTGTTCAACACGCTGACCGGCGCACAGCGTGCCCTGGTCTCGGACGTTGCCGGGACGACCCGCGACACGATTACGACGGAGGTCGAGTGGCAGGGGACACGGATCCAACTGGTCGACACCGCCGGCTGGGAGGAAGAGGCTGACCCGATCCAGTCGATCGCACGTCAGTTGCGTGAGGACCAGATCCGTCGGGCGGATCTGATTTGCTGGTGCCTTCCGGCCGATGCCTCGCCTCATGAACAGCAGATTGCCCGGAGGTTCCGGCAGCAGCTTGGGGAGGCCCCGGAACGGGTGCTCGATGTGCTCACCAAGGCGGACCGTCTCGCGGAGCAGCCGGCCTCGGCAGAGGCGTGCGAAGGGTTCCCCGTCAGTGCGCTGGCCGGCACGGGGATCGACGAGCTGCGTCGCGAGATTCTCGAACGGCTCGACAGTTCGACGACATCCGGGGAACTGGTGGGATCGACGGCGGCACGCTGTCGCGAGTCGCTGCGCCGGGCGCTCGAGTCGATTCGGGCAGCC
>CAZUXX010000006.1:16378-20892 GCA_964624215.1 uncultured Planctomycetaceae bacterium | reverse complement strand
CGCAAACGCGCAATCACCCGCACGAAGTCCAGAAACACCTCAGCCAGAGCAGTCGGATCCGGGGGCGTCCCGGGGGCAGGCATCGACATGAGTGAAGACAATCGAGTGCAAAGCAGCGAACGCAGCACCGGATCCTGAACATCAGCGTCCGGATTCCGCGGAGGATAAGCCCCTGCGGAGGATGTGTCGCGTCACCAGTGACGGTCCCGTTCGCGCGCACCACCCCCCGGGGCGAATGTCGTCGGCACCCGCACAGCCAGACGAAGCCGTCAGGACGCTCCCCGTCAGGCGGGATACTCGCGGTTCTTGACCAGACCAGGCATCGGAATCGGATACGTCCCGTCCTCACGTGCCGGAAGAGGCGACGCAGACTCCATCGTCAGTTCACCGATCCCCGGAGCAAACTCGTGCGGGCAGTGCAGAATCTGCTCCAGCGTAATCACCTGGCCGGTATGAGCCGCCATCCGGCCCATCGACGTCACCGCACTTGCCATCACCCCCCGTTCCACCTCGTTGTAGGGAGCATCCGTGCGGATGGCTTCGATCAGGTGGTCCCATTCGAGCTGGTACGGATTCGCTTCCGGCTGCGGATAGGCCCACTGCAGCTTGCTCTCATCCTCGTTGTGTCCTTTGTAGATGCGGGGCCTGGCAGGTGAGTGACCGGCCGTCGAGATGACCCCCAGTCCCTTCGTCCCGTGGGCGTAACTCGCAAACTCGGTGAAGCAGCCGGGCATCGTCCGACCGTTGACCAGCATCTTGGTGCCGTCGGCGAACGTGTACTCGATCGAGTACGAGTCGAAGTTCTGGTCGACCATATTGCCGCGGTAGTGGCGGCCTCCACTCGCCTTGGCCTCCACCGGCCAGTCGTTCTTCATCCAGCAGCACTCGTCGATGTTGTGAACCAGAAAATCGCTGACGGCACCCCCGCTCAACCACAGGAAACCGTGGAAGTGGGCAATCTGATACAGCAGCTCGCTCTCCCCCTGCGGGACAGAACTCACCGCCGCAGATCCCGTCGGACCGGCCATGCGATACGCCCGCAGCAGTGTGATGTCGCCCAGCTCTCCCGACTGGATCCGGTCAAACAGCTCCCGCCGCGCGTCGCAGTGCCGGCACATCAGCCCCACGCCCACCTTCAGATTCTTCGCAATCGCCTCCGTGTTCAGTTCGAGCATCCGCAGTGAAGTCGGCCCGTCGACCGTGACCGGCTTCTCCATGAACACGTTCAGCCCCTTCTCGATCGCATAGGCATAATGCACCCAGCGGAAACACGGGGGCGTCGTCAGGATCACAACATCGCCCGGACGCAGCGTATCCATCGCCTTGCGATACCCGTCGAAGCCGATGAACTGCCGCTCCGCCGGAACCTCCACCTTCTCCTTGTACGCGTTCCCCAGATCCTTGTGGCGACGCTTGAGGTTGTGCTCCGAGACATCCGCCATCGCCCACAACCGAATCGGACCATTCTGCACCGACAGCGCGTTCGCGGCCGCTCCTCCTCCACGACCTCCGCACCCGACCAGAGCCACACGAATCGTATTGTCCTCGCCGGCGTAAACGCCTGTCGGTGTACTCGCCAGCAGGGCTGCGGCCGCAGCAGTTCCCCCGGCGGTCTTCAGAAAGTTGCGGCGCGATGCGGTCTGGCTCGTTGCAGGCATCGAAGTTCCTTTCGTAAAGGGCAAGGCATCAGCGAAGAACGCTGCGGCTGACCATCATGTGACTTCACATCCCCGACGTTCGCTATTCATCGACATCCAGCTGCTCGGGCTGGGTGTTGTCCCACAGTTCTTCCCGTTCTTTCAGAGACGGCACGCGCAACGGGCGAACGACACGAAACCCCACCCCGAGGGCGTCGGTGTGATACCAGATGCTTTGCGGAATGTTCGGATCCTGCCGCTTCCATTCGGGACTCGACCCGTCGCGGGCAGCACTCCGTAGCAACTCGGGCGGATCATGCCCCCCCCCGCCCCCCACCACCCGCGGATACAAGGTCGTCGGGATCGCCAGCGGATTCCGCACCAGCTCTCCCCCGCTCCGCCCGTAGAACTCCGGGTCGTACTGGTCGAGCACCCATTCCGCGACGTTGCCGTGCATATCGTACAGCCCCCACGGGTTCGGTTTCTTCAGCCGAACCTCATGAGACTTCTTCTGACTGTTTTGACTCGACCACGCGTATTCGTCCAGTTGCGAGACGTCGTCGCCAAACGAGTAGGCGGTCGTCGTCCCCGCGCGGCAGGCATACTCCCACTCCGCCTCTGTCGGCAGACGGTAGTAGCGTCCCGTCTTGGCCGTCAGCCACTGGCAGTAAGTCCGGGCAGCATGCTGGGTCATGCAGATCGCCGGATGCTGGCCACGACCCATCGAAAAACTCATGTCCGTGTACGGATCTGTCGGACGCGTCACCGCATCGACCACGGGATCACGCGGCGACGACGCTCCCAGCGCTTCGCGCCGGAAGGTGTCCAGATTCTCCGCCCACGGTTCATAAGCATCCCAGGTGATCTCGCACTCGCTCATCCAGAACGGTTCGATCTCGACCTCATGCTGCGGACCCTCATCCGGCTTCCGCCCGGGTTCATTCTCCGGACTTCCCATCACGAACCGCCCGCCCGCAATCGGAATCATCCGGATCCGCGCCTCCGTATGCTCCAGCACTTCGGTATACGGCTTCATCGACGCCGCATCGTCCGCCTCGGCATCGGGGACCTCCAGCGGAGCCACCGACCGCAGGACAGGGTCTCCCGCCGGATCATCTCCCTTCACGTTGTCGGCACCCGCTCCCGCCACAGCGGCCATCGCAAAGCAAACCGTCAGGCGTCTCACGAAGCGGCACCGGATTGGCATCGCACGGCACATCGACTCGAGTTCAGACAAGAAACATCTCCGCTCTTCACGCCGCGAACAGGGAGTCCGGTCTCAATCCGCCCCCTCCCCCCGCAACAGCACCACCCATCGTAACAGGTTGATCCCACACGAAGGAATGCCGCGAACCGTTGCCGGAAACCGGAACTCCGGCACCCTCGCGGCGGAGTTCTTCCCCCCTATAATCCGCCGCATGCTCAACGGGTTCCTAGGCTATCAGACGACCTTCATGCTCGACGTAGTCGTCTGTGCACTCGTTCTGGTCGTCCCCCTGCTCGCCTGGAGCCTCTACGTCGTTCGGGTGCAGCGGCGGTATCAGTTGCACAAGCGGTTGCAGCTGATCCTCGCGGTCCTCCTGCTGATCGCGGTCGCCGGCTTCGAGATCGACGTGCAACTCGTGCACGGAGGCTGGGAAGCCATCGTGAATCCGCCCGGCCAGCCCCCACGACTCGACGGCGAAGCCCTCGACCACGTACGGACGGTCCTCTGGATCCATCTCGCCTTCGCGATCTCCACCCCTCCCCTGTGGATCGCCACGATCTGGCTCGCTCTTCGCCGCTATCCCTCTCCACCCAAACCCGGCCCCCACAGTCCCCTGCACAAACGGCTCGGCTGGATCGCGACACTCGATCTCCTCGGCACCTCGCTGACGGGACTGTGGTTCTACTACGTCGCCTTCGTCGCCGTGTGACGCCGCCGCGTCGTACAGCGCCTCGATCGCCTCCGGCTCGCGAGGCCGCTCCGTCTATCCACACGTCGCCCGTTCGGTAGAATGAAGCGTCGGGGCTGCCGATCCTTTGGAGACTGCTTGTGCGTTGCCTACGGTCACTGTTGTGTTTCGCACTGCTGGCGGGATTGCTCGGACCGTCCTTCGTCCGGGCCGACCGTCCGCAGACGAACGAAGCGACCATCCGCAGGTTGATCCGCCAGTTGGGCGCAACCGACTTCGAAGACCGCGAGCGCCTACCTCCTTGAAGTCGGGCCGGAAGCCATCCCCCACCTGCTGCGGGCCGAGGCAGAGTCCCGCGGAGAAATCGCACGCCGCGCCGGGCAGATCGCCCGCGTCCTCCGCAAGGCCGAGTTCGAAGACAGGCTCACAACCTTCCTCCGCGATCCTGCCAGTGCCCCTCCCGAGTCGCTCCCCGGCTGGGAGCAGATGGCCCGCTGGACCGGAGACACCCCCCAGGCCCGCGAACTGTTCGCCCTCCTCCTGAGGCATCAGGCACCCCTCATGGAGACGCTGCTGCCCGACGACGAATGGGTCGCCCTCTCCGGTGGCGCCTGGGACCCGCAGTCGCGGCGACTCGAACAGCAGCTCCGCGCCGCCGATGTCGAACAGCGCATCGGAGAACACCGCACAGGCGACCGCTATCAGGTCGCCGCCCGTTCCGACGACTACGCACTCGCCGGAATTCTCGCCCTCGTGATCGTCGATCTCGCGGTCGAGCCTCAAACCAATCTCGCACTCCCCGAACAGCCCACCTGGAACGGCGGCCGCATCGGCATGTTCAACCTGTTGAATCAGGAGGTCATCCGCGCCGCGCTCGATGCCGCTCACCCGCAGTCGGTACCCGTTCGGGCACTCCTCGAAGCCTGGGTGCGATACGGAACATCGACCATCGACGAACGGCTGCAGGTCGGGGCCCAGCTCC
>CAZUXX010000006.1:7342-16368 GCA_964624215.1 uncultured Planctomycetaceae bacterium | reverse complement strand
CAGCACCCGCGCCATCGCCACCCGCGGCACCGCCCGCCCCGCGTGCACCACCGCCGCCGGCCCCGCCTCACCCGCCTCGCGCGCGCGCCGCCGCGCCTCGCGCACCGCCTCCAGCGGCCGGTCCGCCGTCTGCCCGCCGCACTCGACCCGGCACAGGAGATTATCGTCCGCTACCGGGCCGAGCCCCGTTCCGGAGAACAGCGCCAACTGCAGATCGCCATGCTGATCGCCGCAAAGTATGGCACCCCCGAACTGATTCCCGTCCTCGAACCGTTGCTCGACGACCCCCTGTTGCTCAGCAGCCAGCGACCCTCCCGCGGCAGCCAGGTCGACTGCCGCGTTCAGGATGTCGCCCTCCTGGCAATCCTCCATCTCTCCGGACAGCACCCCAAGGACTTCGGCTTCTCTCGCGTCACCGACAACGACGTCTACGGATACTCCCTCAACACCGCCAGCTTCGAATCCGAAGCCCAGCGGGCCGCCGCCCAGCAGCAGTGGAACCAGTGGCGGGTGCTCCACCTCGAACGACTCCTCGATATTCCCGTCGATGCCATCGGTGGAACCTCTCTCTGAGACCGCTCCCACACCCTGCCTCACCCGGTCGCGGCCCCTTCCCTAACCACCCTGCTTCAATTGATGATCCCCGACATGCCTCGACTCCCGATGCAGCAGCTCACCACGTCCTGGCTGATCCTGCTGACCCTCGCATTCGCCCACCTCCGGGCATCCGCGGCCGAGCAGAAAGCCGCCCCCTCATCGGCGGATGCCAGTTCCACCATCCATTGCATCGAGACCGACGACGTCCTCGAACTGCGTCACGGCGAACAGCCCATCCTGCGGTATCACAAGTCGATCGTGCAGCCACCCGAGGGCGTGTCGCCGCTGTATGCCCGCAGCGGCCACCTGCATCCCGTCTGGACCCCCGCGGGACGAGTCGTCACATCCGAGTTCCCCGCCGATCACCTGCACCAGCACGGAGTCTTCAGCGCGTGGGTGAAGACCACCTTCGAAGGCCGCAGTGTCGACTTCTGGAACCAGAAAGGCGGCACCGGAACCGTCGAGCACGTTCGCGTCCTCGACCGCGTCCCCCGTGGAGAAAACGCCGGCTTTACCGTCGAACTCAGGCACCTCGACCTGTCGGCTCCCGGTGGCCCCAAACCGGTGCTCCGGGAAATCTGGCAGGTCACCGCCACCGCGCAGCAGGGAGCCTTCCTCTTCGACATCGAAAGTCGGCAGACCTGCATCGCCGATTCTCCCCTCCTCATCCACGAGTATCACTATGGTGGCATGGCCTTCCGTGGAGCCGACGCCTGGCTCAACACCTCCGACACAGCCTCAGGGTTCCGCTTCGAAACGAGCGAAGGCCTCGACCGCATCGACGGCAACCATACCCGACCCCGCTGGGTCGCTGCGCGTGGGCCGATTGACGGCTCCCCCTGTACCCTCGCCATTGCCGGCAAGCCGGGAAACTTCCGCCACCCCCAGCCGGTCAGGCTGCACCCCTCCAAGCCCTACTTCGTCTTCTCCTCCTGCGTGCTCGGAGAGTTCCAGTTGAACCCGGGGGTCGAGCACGTGAACTCCTACCGCTACGTTGTGGCAGACGGCACACTCTCTCCTGAACAGATCGACTCCCTGCTGAACCTCGGCAGCCCGGCGACCAGAGACTCTGCGGATGACTGAACTCGACCCCACCCTGCTCCAGCGGCTCTCACAGGCCTCCCCCACCAGCGAAGACCCCGACCTCTGGCCCCGCGACCAGTTCAACTGGCTCGCCCGGGCCGGCGTGCTCGGCTGGGTCATCCCCCGGGAATACGGCGGCAGCGGCATCTCCTCCACCGGACTCATCGCCGGCTACGAGCAACTGGCCACCGCCTGCATGGTCACCACCTTCGTCCTCACGCAGCGAAACGGAGCCTGCCAGAGAATCGCCGGAGCCGAACACGGACAGTCGCTCCGCGACGAACTGCTCCCCCCGCTCGCTCGCGGAGAACTGTTCGCCACCGTCGGCATCTCGCACCTGACGACATCGCGGCAGCACCTCGCGCAGCCAGCCGTGCAGGCTCGCTCAGAAGGTGGCGACTGGATCCTCAGTGGCACCATCCCCTGGGTCACCGGAGCCCCCCATGCCGACTACGTCGTGACTGGTGGCACCACCGGCGACGGACGGCAGATCCTCATCGCGCTCCCCACCGCCCTCCCGGGGGTCACCTGTCAGCCCCCCGGCACCCTGCTCTCGCTCACCTCCTCGTGCACTTCGTCGATCGGGCTGCAGGAGGTCCGTGTCCCCGGCCGGGCCCTGCTCGCCGGACCAGTCGACGGCGTGATGACCCGCGGCGAAGGGGGCGGAACCGGCTCGGTCGCCACCTCCTCACTCGCCGTCGGACTCAGTGAGCGGGCCGTCCGCGTCCTCGAAAACGAGGCCCGGCGTCGCGACGACCTGCAACCGGTCGCCACCTCCTTCCGACAGGAGGTCGATGCCCTGCGAACCGACCTGCTCGCAACAGCGACCGGCCACACCGCCTCGGGAGGAGAACCGTGCACCACCGAGGAGATCCGCCGCCGCTCCAACTCGCTGGTGCTCCGCTCGACACAGGCCGCGCTCACCGCGACCAAGGGAGCCGGTTTTGTCCGCGGCCATCCGGTCGAACATGCCGTGCGCGAAGCCCTGTTCTTCCTGGTCTGGTCGTGCCCTCGCCCGGTCGCCAGCGCCGCCCTGCGCGAATTCGCCTGCCTGGAAAGCTAGCAACGCGCCGGCATGCCAGTGCCAGCCTGCTGAATGTCCCGCTGGATCATCCCCCCTTCACCGGGACAAGGGAACCTCCAGTGAAAACTGATGCCGGGCCCTCTCGGGGACGATGCGAGTTTCGTCGCAAAGCGCTTCCGTTTGCGGATCAAACGTGATGGCGTCCACGCGGTTCTCATGAGGGAAGAACCGATACAGCCGCAGCCAGCCGGTCGCGTAGTCCTGCAACAATTCGTGAACGATGTTGCCATGGTCTCCCGGCGTGGAAGCTCGAAAGGCTTGCGTGCGGCTCTGATCGCCGGAGAACACGGCCACAAGATTCTTGTGCTTGCGATAGCACTTGTCCCAAAGCTGCTGGGGAGTGTTGCCTCGCTTGCCGTGAATCTTCGACCAGTTCATCCGCCCTTTCTCGCCGGTACGAAACTCCTGCGGGCTCTGGGGCTTCTCGCGCGGTCCCCAGCCCATATGCGTTGTGATAAAGGCCTGCCGATCGGCGTGCTCTTCCAGAATCGCGTTGGCCCAGTCAACCACGTCATCCGGCGCATTGCACTCCAGATGCAGAAACACGAAATCCCTCTCTCCCACCGAAAACAACTGGAAGCTGTTGGCGTTGTTCCCGGAAACCTTCGGTCCCTGCGGAGATCCGGAATAGGTCCCCCCATACCACGGAAAGCTCTCAAACCGCTCCGCCGGGAAATACTGCTGGAACAGCGACGAGTCTCCCCGCGAGGTCATGTCGTGGTTGCCGACCGAGATACCATACGGAACCTTGCCGTGGATCTCGTCCATGCAGGACCGGGCGACCTTCCACTGCTCGTGCACGTTCTTGTCGACGATGTCGCCAACATGGCTGACGAACACAATCTTCTGCCGCTCGATGTTGGCGGCGATCCAGCGAGTGTGAGCCTCGAACACGACGTTCGTGACCGGATCGGTACTCTCCGGTTCCGCCTTCGTCCCCTGCCCGCGATAAGCCTGCGTATCAGGGATCAAAACGATGCTGAAGGAGTCCGCCGGGGCGGGGCCGAGTCGTTCTTCGGCCCCGAGCGAAGGCACCAGTGCCAGCAGCAGGCAGGCCCAGCCGGCAAACAGAAATCGTCGGGTGATCATCCCGTTATGCTCCGCGGAATTTCGTTTCAGGAGAGATCATTTCCAGGGCAGGCTCCCGGAGGAACCTGGTCCCCCTCGATGAGAACCTGGTCCGAACCCGGGATCTGAATATCGTACGTGCCGCTGAGGCTTTGTCAGGCGTGGCACCGGTCGGCGAACACGTCGGCCTTGCGTCCGTCGGACCCCGCCCGGCCCGTCAACGTCGCGGAAAGGATCGGCGATGAAGATTAAGAAACCGCGAACCCCGAATGAAAAACGGGACAGGCCACTCGGAACAGGCGGCGACACCAGGCCGATCTGTCAGCAGCCCCAACGCCGGCCTTCCTGCAGTCTCGACGCCGGATTTTCCGCGCGAACAGGCCGCAGGGGCGACGCTCCCACAAGCTTCCGCTCCGACAGGCTTCCGCTGCGACAGACTTCCGCTGCGGCAGACTTCCGCTGCGGCACGAGTGAACGCCTCGACCGCATCGCCGACAATGATGCCGCGGCCTCGGAAAACCGGCTCTCGTCCGGCCCCCCCCCGGCTGTGCGCTCCAGCAGAATGACTCGTTCGTATCCGCCTCAAGAGGCGATTGAGCCATCTCCCATCTGCGACACGATGGCCTCGCGAATCTCTCGGTAATAGTTCGCGATGTTGTTGGCTTCTTCTGGACTAGCACATTCGCGGATCACTTCCCAGTCTCCGCTCCCGTCGTTGCTGCTTAATGCCGCTGACGTGTCCGTCCACTGGTCGATTAAGACATCTAATCCGTCTAAGATCTGTCCCACGTATTCCCGCGGCAGTTCAAGCGAGACAGTTGATCCGCGCACAGCCATGACGTGCTCCGCGAGAAAGAGGGGTTGAACGAACGGAAAGTGTCATTCAGTTAGACAACAACTCGCGCTGACGGCCGCGCAAATCACTCACCTTGAAAAATCGTTTCACGATGGAAACGTAGTGCGTCGAGGTCGGGATGAAATCGCTCCGGTAAGCGAAGCGGGCGAGCGTGCAATTCGTCAAGCGAGCATGGTAACGCGGCGTCGGCCACCGTGTTGCGCAGTACCCTCGAAACGACCACATGCAGATTGTCATCGATCGTAATCAATCCCCGATCGAAAGCGCGGTCAAACAGGGCGTTCAGGCACAGGCCGTTCGTGGGATCAGCACGTCGCTCGATCGACACACTCCACGGAATGATGTGGCTTGCGGTGAGCAGTTCGGGGATCGCGATACCGGAAAGTGCGCAGCGGAAATCGTACGAGGTCAGCACCGCCGCGCGGAAGAACGATTGAACCCGACGGGCCCGGATGAGTTGCGGAACTTCGGTTCGCTCCGGGGCCGCGGGCAATTCGTTCGCACGTGCAGAACCGGTGTTCACGTCGGTGCCGTTTGCAGCAGCCGGGAGCCCTAATTTCCGCTCAGACGCGAGCTCTTCCGCTTCCGCGGCGATCGCTTCAGGATTGGCAACGAACTCCGCCCACAACTCCCGATCGGATTGGCTTGCGCCTGAGAGTCCCGTTCGGCCCGTCTTTCGAATCGCCTCGTCGAGGCTGGCAAAGTTCGTCGCCTTCATGGCGACCGCCGACGGCGTTCTGTCGATCACTTCCGACAGCTCGATAATCTCGGGATTGCGCGAATGGAGGCGGCCAAACGGCACTCGCATGTACAGCCAAAGAACAAGCAGCCGTTCAGGTCGAGTCCAGCTCCGCCTGCTACTCATTGGTGGTGGCCCTCCTTCACTCCCCCGTCCGTACCCTCACCCCGCTCACCGCCGGGCAAAGTAGATCACGTTGCCACCCACGATCAGCGCAATCATCAACAGATGCGCCACCAGTTGAGGACCCATGTAGCGACGTGCCTGCTGGTAAACAGGATCGTTGTCCTCCGGAACATAGCGGTCAACAACAAGCGTCTCGTACTCCGCCGCACCCTTGATCGCTCCCAGCAGACCCCGCAACTGATCCGGAATGTACGGATACAACAGCGGCGCCTGAACTCCCGTGCAGCCAGCCACCATCCGCAGCCGGCTCTGGTACGGAGTCACCGCATACTGCACCCATTCCTTCGTCCCCGGGTACGAGCCGCTCACATTCACAATCAACTGCATGTCCTGCACGCTCTCGACATCCTTGCACATCGGCAGCTGGTCGATGTTCGTCCCCCGGTGGTCCGTGGTGTACAGACCGCGGAGATCGGTGACGATCACCTTGATCACCCCCTCATTCCCCGACTTGTACCCGAGATTGCAGTAGTCGACCCCTTCCACCAGGTCCGGAAAGTCGCGGCGGATCACGTCGTTGATCGTGTCGTCGATCATCTGCGGACCGACCGGGATCAGCGACAGAAAATACATCCGCACCCCCTTCTCGCAGCAATGCCGGGCAAACGCCGTCGCCATCGGCTTGAGCTCCCCTTCCGTCGACGGGTCAAAGTCCCACGCCATCAGCACCCGGTCCCCCGGGCTCAGCTTCTCGATCTCGTCAAACACCGCCTGCGCCTGCGCACCCGGATACTCCGGAAACCGTGGCTGAACCAGCACCGGGATCCCCACCGCCAGCGCCATCAGCAGAAAAATCCAGCGACGATCAAGATCGGCAAGACGGGCAAGCATGGCTGCTCAGACGATTCGTGAGGAGGCAGATCAACAGGGGGCACACACAGTCGGAATTCGCTCAATCGTCGTTGCCCAGGTACGAGCGGTCGACGCCCAGCAAAATCTTGAGACTCGTCGCGGCGATCCCCAGCGCGATCCCGATCATGATCGCCCGGTTCCCCGCCAGATTGAAGATGCTCATGATGTACCGCTTCATGTCATCCGCCCGCAGAGCCGACAGCGAATCGGGAACCCACGCCGTCAGAAAGGCCCCCGCCGCCGTCTGACTCATGAGGATGATGAACGCCGTCCCCAACAACAGAATCGCCTCGACGTTCTTCGCACGAAACGCCCGAAACGCGGCCGACGCCACATAAAACGCCAACAGCGCGAACAACGTCGCGGTCAGCGGCTGAAACACGTACTCGTAAATCCACCAGAACGCACTGCCGTTGGCGTTGTACTCCCCCGCCCAAGGGAACTTCACCGTGTGCGCTGCATAGAAGAACTCGTGCACCTGCCGTTGCCAGTCCTGCCGGGCACGGTACTCATCGAGGAGAAAATCGGTCTGCTCCTTGCTCAGTGACGAGGGCCGCCCGTCCGTCGGAGGCGCCTTGAGCAGCACCTCCCACAGGGTACGGTTCCGCTCGGCAATCGTCGGACGCGCTCCGAGAAAGCGTGCCAGCGCCGTCCGCTGCGCAGGGGTCAGATCCCCCATTGCCTCGATGAGGTCTGCTTCGGTCAACGCGGGGTCGGTCGCGAACCGGTGAATCGCGTCCTCCTGCGCGGCCGTCAGCACAACCGAAGGCCCTGCCGGGAGCTCCGGATCGAGCTCCCTGATGCCAGCCCGCTTCTCCTCGAGCAGCTGCCGGTAACTCTTTTTCCCCGGTGAGGCCAGACCAGCCGTGTTGAGCGCCGCAATCAACTGCTCCGGAGTCCACATGCTCCGCAGGTAGGCTTCCGCGGCTTCTCGCTGCGATTCTGTCAGCGCCGGGCCGTGCTCCTCAATGGCAGCCAGCAGCGCGTCCCGTTCGGATTCAGAGAACGGCCGCACACGCTCGGGACTCGTCCAGCCGATCGCCAGCTGATCCCGCAACGCCGGGGTGATCGGACCCAGAACGGTCAGCGTCTCTCCGTCGCGGGTGACAAAACCGGCCGCCTCGGAAGGAATCGCGAACGACTCGGGAATTGTCGTGAACGTCCACGCGTGAGGCTCGCGTGCGGCTGCCGCCAGCCGCGTGATCGCCTCGGAGACACTCCCGGAGGCGCCAGCCAGAGCCTCCCGCAGGCTGGCCTCGTCCTCTTCCGACATGAAACCCGTGTAACCGAGCCGCTGGTGTCCCGGGTCGTACGTTGCTTTCCCGGCGATGGCGGCGGGGGGCGAGGCGGCTTCCGCCAGAGCCTCGATTGCCGCACGCCATTCGAGCGTGTCTTCCCAGTCGAGAAGATCGGACTGCTGATCCGGCGACATCCAGCCGCGGAACGTCAACTGCCCCGCCTCTTCCGACAATTGACGGCTCGCCGTGTCGGGCAGCCGCTTGTGGTCCCCGCGTACCGGGATCTCCCCCGGCACGCTGAAGACCGGCATCTCTTCCAGCGCCAGGTGGACTTCGACGGTCCCGTACTTCTCGGCGTGCGCCGCGGGAGCAGCCCCCAGTTTCAGAAACCCGATCAACAGCGTGGCGAAGAAAGCCACAAGGGTCACAGCCGAGTATCCCCACCCGGCCGCCTGATCGCTGACCTTCTTGAGGTGCACCTTCACGAGGTTCCCGCCGCCGAGCAAAAACGCGATCGACGCGAGAATGTCGAACCACACGGCGACCACTTCGCCCCACGCCTGCCCGGCCGGGATGAAGTACGCAATGATCAGCACGAATCCGCCGAGTGCCGTAATCAGCAACGGGACAGTGCGCTTCATGCCGACAAGGGATCAGGGAGCAGAGGCCGGGGTCAGAAAGTCGATCCGGAACAGACCGGACAATGGGGAGGAGTTTAGAGCACCCGGTGGCCCCGGGGCGAGCAACCGGAGCAAGTCCGCAGGACCGCACGCGTCCGTGAGTCACACACTGCCGCCACGACCCGTCACTGCGGCAGCAGCAGGATCTTGCGATAGCTGATCCCCCCGACGACCCCGTCGAGCGCGACGTAGCCCTTCTCCGGCCACTCGATCGTCGAGAACGTCGTGTCGAGCACCTGCTTGCCGTCGATCGCCAGCTGCACCCGATTGCCCCGAACCGACAGCAACAGCGACTGCCAGGTACCCGCCGGTTGAGCCGCATTCACCTTCGGGGTGCTGATCCCGAACAGCGACCCGGTGCTGTACAGGTCAGGACGGATGCCGGCATCGTTCGACAGCTGAATCTTCAGAGCGTTGTTCAGCAGCGGGCCACTGCCCGGGTACTTGAAGTACACGCCTCCCTGTCCGGTCCGCGACTCGATGCGGTACTCCAGACTGAGCACAAAATCCCCCATCGACTCCGGCGCCAGCAGCACGGCATTGTCGGCCCGCTTGTCATCGGCGGTGTATTCCCCCTGGGCCGACACGTCCCAGCGGCGCGGGCCGGCCTGCCTCCACGCCGTGCTCGTATACAGACGATCCC
>CAZUXX010000006.1:0-7332 GCA_964624215.1 uncultured Planctomycetaceae bacterium | reverse complement strand
GGGACACCCTGCCCGCCCGAGGATGCCGCCTCGACTCGATGGCTGCCCGGGCCGCCGGCACGTCCCCATGCTTCTCGACGATGGTCGCGATTCGCTGGAGCGTCTGCAGCGGATTGTTCCGCTCCAGTTCCAGCTCCGCCAGCCGCACCAGACGCTGCACCTGACGGCTCTCGAATTCCTTCCACGGCGCACCGGCCACCATCGACAAGGGCGTCAGGCGACTCGATGTCCCCCGGTCGCAATACGCCAGAAACACCGCCCCCCGATACGCCTGCTGAGGCTCATCCTCATCGAGCTCACTGAAAGCCAGCGATACAAGATCGGCAGGTTCCAGCTCCTTCAGAGGCTTCTCAATCCGCGACGACTTGAGCGTCGCCACCAGAACACCGTCCGTAAGCGACTGGAACTCCATCTGGAACCGCCCGATCCGGATCGCTTGCCCCGGCTGAAAGCCCGACGCGACCTGCTGAATCTCGTTCCAGAACTGCGCCGCCTGCTGGAGATCCTGGCGGTCCCATTCGATCAGCTCCGCGAATGGAGCCATTTCGGGATCTCCCTGCGCCGCATCGATCAGGTCAATCGCCTTGTCGAACTCCAGTCGCCGACACGCCGCCAGCAATTGTTCACGAAACACTTCGTAAGGCAGCGGCTGTGACCGTGGATCAGCAGGTTCCGGCTCCGGTTCCGGGACAGCCGCAGGCTCCGGGTCAGCCGGGGGTGGCGTCATGCGGGCCGGTGACTCGGCCGGAACAGGCTCAGGCTCAGCCACCGCCACCTGCCGCGGGGGCGCCGGTGTGCCCCTCAGTGGAACTCCCCAGATCGGACCCAACGACAGGCGCACCATCCACAAATCGCCTCCCCCCACCGGATCCGTCGAGTACAACAGCCACTGCTCATCGTCGCTGATGTGGAACTGGCGATGGGCCTGCGACGGCTTCATCCCGGGAAGCTGCAGGGATTCCGTCACCACCTGCATCGGACCGAACGAATCGTTCAGCGTCTTCCGCCACGCCCGCAGTAGTGACCCGTTCTCGATCGCGTACTGCCGCAGTCCGTCCGACGACATCCGCGGATGAAAGCCCGGGAAGTGCACGATCCGCGGGTCGCCGTACGCCTGGGGATTGTCCCGCTTCGGGGAGGCAACGCGCGTGCTGAACCCCTCGCCGTCACTCCGCGAGAAGTAGATGCGTCCCCCCGCAGTCAGTATCTGTGCCGCAGGGATCCGCGCTCCCGCCGCCGGATCCGAAAACAACGTGAGGACGTCCTCGAAATCACCCAGCGGTGAGGACCGCGTCAGCGCTTTCAGTCGGGCCTTGGCCGGCAAGGTGTAAACGACGGCCAGTGCATCGGTGCTCAGACTCGGCGATGCCGCCTGATCGGCACTGCTGGTGAGCCGCAGCAGTTGCGGCGGGTCGAACGGATGCAGCGGACTCTTTCGAGTCGCCGTGAACACCCCGCGGCCTTCGCGACGGTCGGCTGCGAACCAGATCGACAGTCCGTCGGCACTCACAAACGGATCAAACTCATTTCCCGAGGAGTTCAGTGAGTTCAGCGGCACCGCCTTACCAACCTCCAGATTCAGATACGGGGCCGATAGCAGGTCACTTTCCCCGGTCATCGCCGACGACGTGTCAAACACCACCTCGGCATCATCGTCGAACGACACCAGCCGGAACTGGTCGCGATAGCCGCTGCGGGCAATGGCGATGCTGTGCGGTCCGGCAAGCGCCTGCACCTGGCAGGGAGTCTCGATCGGTTGCCCCTCGGCATCACGCACGAGGGTCCCGTCGACAAAGACATTCCAGCCCGGCTCGCTCGTAGACACGCGGCACGTGACCGGGGTGAATTCCGGCACCAGCAAGCGCGACGGGCTTTCACCAACAGTGACCGTCTCGGCCACCGGCGCGACTGTTTTCGTCTCGGGACTGTCCTTGCCGCCGCACCCGAACAGGACGGTCACCATCATCGCCAGAGCAACCACTCTGCTCCCCCGCAGGGGGGATTCCGGCCAGACTCCTCCATTCGGAGAGGCGTTCGAATTCTCCTGGGACCGGTCAGCCTCCGGTCGATACAACGACAGCATGGAGTGGACTCCTGCGTCCGGGACATCAAACGCCGCCCATCGTAACCGAAGACGGTTCTGATCCACGAGAGCGACCTGTCGGCGACACCACACACGGTTCCCGACCGACAGGCGGACATCACCCACACCAGACATCATCCCGCCGGGGCGCAGTTGCAACCGACCGCGGGACTGCGGGATACTGTGCCCCAGCGAAACACTTCGGAAACAGTCAACGGGGAGACCGCCGTGAACAGCTATCAAGTGGCTCTGGTGATGGTGGCGATGGCGACTCTGGCGGGATGCCCCGGCGCCGTGCTCGACCCGTACGGCAAGCAGAAGCAGGACGAAGAGGCCGCCGCTCCCGCGCAGGCCGCCGCACCCCCCGAGGCGGAGGCCGAACCGCCGGCCGAGCCACAACCGCAAAATGCCCTGCAGCGAGAGGCCCGGCTGGTCGATCGGCGGGTCTATCTCCAGGAGCACCCCGACGCCATCGAACTCGAAAAGAATGTCATCAAGGCGGGCGACCCCTTCACTGCCACCTCACAGGGGTACTTCGCCGCCGTCTCACAACTGACAATTGCCGCGTACGAGCACGACCTTCAGATCTGGAAGGCCAGCAACGACAACCGCTGGCCGACGTTCGCCGAGTATGAGCAGATCCTCAAACGAAACGGCATCAAGCTCAGAGGACTCAAAGTGGGTCAGGTCTATGCCTACGACGATCAGACCGGGCAGATCTCGATCCTGGAACTCCCCGATGCAGCAGGTTGAGCGAGCCGGCATCGCCGGTGCGACCACCACGCTCCTGCTGAGCCTCCTGCTCGCAACCGCCGGCTGGGGCGGCACTGCCTCCGCCAGCGACTGGGCCTCCGGCAGCGAGTTCGACAAGGCACTCCGCCAGCGGATCTCCATCTTTCGCGAGCGGGCCGACCTCAGCGAGCTGGTCGATCGTCTGGCCGAACTCAATCGCACAGCCGTCCTCATCGACCGCCGCATCGACCCCTCCGCACAGGTACGGCTGGAAGTCAACCAGGTTCTGTTGCAAAGCGCCTACGCCGAGCTGGCAAGGCAGGTCGGTGCCGACCTCGGGCAGATCGGCTCGACCCTGATGATCGGCCGCCGGGACGAACTCGATCGCCTTCTGACTCTCGCGGAGTGGCATCGCGACCGCCTTCGCGAAATGACCGTGGTCCCCAGTGCCCGTCGGGTCCAACTCCTTCGCAAGCGGCCCATCCAGTGGGACGATCTGGCCGAACCGCGACAACTCCTCCCGAAAATCGCTGCCGCCTGGCAGGTCACGGTGACCAATCCCGACCTCGTGCCACACGACCTCTGGCGTGGTGGAAGCGCCATCGACGTCGATGTCATCGAGGCCGTCTCCCTCATCCTCGGCCAGTTCGATCTGACCTTCGAATGGGTTCAGCCCGGCGACAGCATCCGGCTCGTTCCCGCCCCCTCCACCGTGCAGATCACCCGCCCCCACCGACCCCAGGGAATCACCCGCCGCGAAGCCCTCGACCGCATTGCCAGCGACGTACCGGCAGCCGTCGTCTCGACAGGACGTTCAGAACTCCTCATCCGAGCGACTGTCCTCGAACACCGGGATATCGAGCGTCTGATCGGCGAGGCCCCCCCGGCCGACATGAATCCCGAGCCGGTTCCTCTCGCGCGGCGACGCTTCCCCGTCCGCGTCATCCGCAAGCCGGTCGGCGCGATTCTCTACACGCTCAAGACGCAGGGCATCGACTTGCAGTACGATCCACGGACCATCGAAATGGCCGGGATCGACCTCGGTACCCTCATCAGTCTGGAACTCGACAACGCAACGGCCCAGGAACTCTTTGAGGCAATTTGTGAGCCCGTCGGCCTGACGTTCGAGATCAACGAAAACACAGTCATCATCAGCGTCCCCAAGGAGAGGTGATGTCCACGTCCCCCCGACCGGTTGCCCTGATCACCGGAGCGGCAACCGGTATCGGCCGCGCCTGTGCGCTTCGATTTGCCAAACTCGGTTACGACATCGCCATCAACTACTCGCGCAGCGAAAGCGAGGCCCGCGACACCATCGGACTGGTGAGAGCCGCCGGAGCACAGGCGATCCTGTGCCGTGCCGACGTCGCCAGCGACGAGCAGGTCCGCGGCATGATCGAAGAGGTCGAGGCCACCTTCCAGCGGCTCGACGTGCTCGTCAACAACGCCGGGACCACTTCTTTCATCGCTCACACCGATCTCGATGGAATGACTGAGGAGGCCTGGGACCGCATCCTCGCTGTCAACCTGAAAGGGCCGTTCTTCTGCGTTCGTGCCGCTCGCCGGCTGCTGGCTGCAAATGGCGGCGGAGCGATCGTCAGCATCAGCAGCGTCGCCGGCATCAGCGGGCTGGGCTCGTCCATTGCCTACTGTGCGAGCAAGGGCGCCCTCAACACCATGACCAAAAGCCTCGCTCGCGCCCTCGCCCCGGAGATCCGTGTCAACGCGGTCTGCCCGGGCCCGGTCGACAGCCGCTGGCTCAAGGCAGTCATGAGCGAAAAGGAACTGCAGGACCGCTGCAGCGATTACCCCATCCCCCGTCCCGCGCAGCCCGACGACATCGCCGATGCCGTCGTCTATCTCGCCACCGGCACCAGCCTCACCACCGGGCAACTGCTCGTCGTCGACGGCGGCCGTACCATGTAGATCCTTCCCCGGGATCGTTGCGAGGTCGTCCGGACGAACCGCGCGACGCCGCTGCATCCACCGTGCCCACCCGACTACGCCAGAATCTCGCGCACCACCTGGCCGTGGACATCGGTCAGGCGATAGTCGCGGCCGGCATGCCGGTACGTCAGGCGGGTATGATCGATCCCCAGCAGATGCAGAATCGTGGCGTGAAAGTCATGCACGTGGACCCCGTTCTCGGCCACGGTCGCTCCGATCTCGTCGGTCTCGCCCCACGTCATTCCCCCTTTGACACCGCCCCCCGCCATCCACGACGAGAAGCACGCGCTGTGATGCCCGCGCCCCCGCTCTCCATCAATCCCCGGAGTTCGACCAAACTCGGTCGTCCAGACGACAAGCGTGTCGTCCAGCATTCCCCGCTGTTTCAAATCGCGCAACAGACCCGCCAGGGGGCGGTCGATGTTCTTCGCATGATCGGCATGCTCCGCCATGTTGCCGTGCTGATCCCAGTTGTGGCTGCTGCTGCCATCGACAAGCTCCACAAACCGGACTCCCCGCTCGACAAGTCGGCGGGCGATCAGGCATTGCCAGGCGAAGCCGTCCGCCTTGCCGCGATCGAGCCCGTACAGCGCCAGTGTCGCCTCCGTTTCCCCTCTCAGATCGAACGCCGCCGGGGCATCGCTTTGCATGTGGAAGGCCGTCTCGAAGCTGCGGATCCGTGCCGACAGATCGGTATCGTCTGCACGCGACTGTAGATGCCGGTTGTTCAGAATGTCCGCCAGACCGAGTTCCAGTTCCTGCAGACCCGGTGTCGTCGACCGCCGCGCCAGATTGGCAATCGGCTCGCGGCCACCAATCACCCGCACCCCCTGGTGATACGCCGGCAGGAAATCGTTGTTGAAGATCTGCGTCCCCGCATACGGCATCTGCGGAGCCAGCGCGATGAACGACGGAAGCTTCTGGTTCATCGTTCCCAGACCGTAGCTGACCCACGAACCAAGACTCGGGCGCGAAAAGAAGAACGATCCGGTGTGCATCCCCAGCGTGGCGTTGTAGTGCTCGTTGTCGTTCCCGTGGAGCGATTTGATGACACAAATATCGTCCATGCACTCCCGCAGATGCGGAAACAGATCGCTCACCAGCGTCCCGCATTCCCCACCCGGACGAAACTCCCACAGCGGCCGCAGCAGTCGCCGCTCTTCGTTCGAGAGCCCCCCGCCCGCACCGGTCTTCTTGCCATCCGCTTTGAACAGTTCCGGCTTGTAGTCGAACGTGTCCATGTGCGACACGCCGCCGTTCGAAAACACGAAGATCACACGCTTCGCCTTCGCCGGATAATGCGGATCCTTCGGAGCCAGCGGATCGGCCGGCGCCGCCCCGTCGGCAGCCAGCAATTCCGAAAGCACCCCCGGCATCAGCAGCGAGTTCCCCACCAGCGAGCGCAGGATCGCGCGGCGGGACAACGCAGGGCAACGGCCAGACTCAGACATCGTACTTCAGTCGAGATAGAGGAATTCATTCAGCCGGACCAGAGTCCGCAGCAGCGAACGCCACGCTTCCGCCTCCACTTCCGTTCCGGGATTGCCGGACGTCGGCGACCCGCCAAACCCCGCCTCCGCCAGCAGCTGCCCGGCCCGGTCCAGATACTCGCCCGCCACAGTCAGCTCCTCGTCGGCCGGCGGTCGGCACAGAACGAGCTCGAACGCAAAGCGAATCCGGCTCTCCCGGTCTTCGCTCGACCGCAACACCCGATGCGCCGCCAGTCGCATCTGCTCGTGGACGAACGGATCATTCAACAGGTACAGCGCCTGGAGCGGCGTCGTGGTCGTGGTCCGCACCGCCGTACTCGTCGACGGATCGGCACCGTCGAAAATCGCCAGAAACGGATGCCGCTGGATCCGCTGCGTCATCAGATACACGCTGCGGTGGTTCGTCTCGTACACCGCTTTGAACGGCTTGTGCTGCGTGAAGTCCCACGTGTGCTGCGGCGGAAACGGATGCGCCCCGGGAACCGAAAGATCGAGATTCCCGCCAATCACCAGAAGCGTATCCCGCAGCGACTCGGCATCGAGTCGACGCCGCACAAACCCCGCCAGCAACTCGTTGTTCGGATCCGCCTGGACCGCCTCCGCACTGCGGAAGGAACTTTGCCGGTACGTCCGTGACAGCACAATCAGCCGGTGCATCTGCTTGATCGACCATCCGCTTTCCCGAAACCGCGATGCCAGAGCGTCAAGCAGTTCGGGATGCGTCGGCAACTTCCCCTGACGGCCAAAGTCGTTGGGCGTCGGAACAATCCCCCGACCGAAATGATGCTGCCAGATGCGGTTGACCATCACGCGGGCCGTCAGCGGGTTGGACTCGGCCACAATCCATTCCGCCAGTTCGCGGCGGCCGCTCTCATTGCAGTCCGGCGACAGCGTCTCACCACCGAGCACCGTCAGAAATCGCCGCCGTACAACATCCCCCGGCTTCGTCGGATCCCCCTTCAGCTGCACCGCCACATCCTGCAGCGACTCGGCATCCGCAACCGCATACGCCGTCTCATACAAGGGGGGCAGTTCCCGGTGCTCTTTGGCTTTTCGCTCCGCCTCCTTCAACTGCGTTTC
>CAZUXX010000005.1:21026-23294 GCA_964624215.1 uncultured Planctomycetaceae bacterium | reverse complement strand
CTCTGCATGGGAGTCGCGATTGCTTCGGGGGCACCCGTCAGCACGGGATTGATTACAGGCATTGTGGGAGGCATCGTCGCCGGCTCGCTGGCCGGATGTCCGCTGCAGGTCAGTGGCCCTGCGGCGGGGCTGACCGTCATCATCTTTGACTACATCCAGCGGTTCGGGCTGGAGATGATGGGACTGATTGTCCTGTGTGCGGGCGTATTCCAGTTGTGTGCCAGCTGGCTCCGCATCGGGCAGTGGTTCCGTGCGGTCTCCCCGTCGGTCATTCAGGGCATGCTCGCCGGCATCGGAATCCTCATCGTTGCCAGCCAGTTTCACGTCATGCTCGACGACAAGCCGCGCGGTTCCGGGCTCGAAAACCTCGCCACCATCCCCCAGGCAGCCCGGAACGCGATTCAGCATGCCCAGATTCCCGAGAAGGACGATCGCCACGACCAGCGTGTGCTGATGCAGGAGGTCGGCGAACTCCATCGCCAGCAGGTGCAGATTACAGAAAACGTGCTCGAGCAACTGCCTGACCATCAGGCCTCGATGACGCACGTCGACATCGACCTCAGCGAATACGCCGAGATGCAGCGGCTGGAAGTCGCGCGTCTCGACCGCTTTTTTGAGCAGGCCCAGGCGGCCTATGCCGCGTCCCCCAAGCGGGTGGAGCGCATTCGCGAGCGGTATCTCGAGGCACGCTCGACCCTTCTGGAATCCGCCGATTCACTCGCCTCCGGCAACGTACCGCGGATCGCTCAACTCGAACACGAGTCGATCCGCTCGATCGAATTGCTCCAGCAAAGTCTCAAGCACCACGAGCTGGCGGCCGCCATCGGCATCCTCGCGATCGTCATCCTGATGCTCTGGAAGCCGCTCGTCCCCAGGAAACTCAAAGTCATCCCTGCCCCGCTCGTAGCCGTCATCGCGGCAACGGCCGTGGCCGTCGTCTGGGAGCTTCCGATCCTCTCGGTTGAGGTCCCTGCCAGCATCTTCGACGAAATGCACTTTCCTCACTGGTCGGTCCTCTCCGATGCGCCGTGGGACGGGATCCTGCAGGGTGGCCTGCTCGTCGCTGTCATCGCCAGCGCCGAAACGCTTCTGTGTGCAACGGCTGTGGACCAGATGCACTCCGGTTCCTGCACCAACTACGACCGGGAACTTATGGGACAGGGCGTTGGCAATGTGATCTGCGGCCTGGTCGGTGCCCTTCCGATGACGGGCGTGATCGTCCGTTCCGGGGCCAACGTTCAGGCCGGAGGACAGACCCGGCTGTCCGCGATCCTGCACGGGGTCTGGCTGCTGGTCTTTGTCGGCTGTTGCGCCTCCCTGCTGCAAATGGTGCCGACGGCCTGCCTCGCCGGAGTCCTCGTCTATACCGGTTACAAGCTCGTGGATGTCCGGGCAGCGCTGAAGCTGCGTGAGTATGGCTGGAGCGAAGTGCTGATCTACCTCGCCACGGTCATCACGATCGTGTCCGTCGACCTTCTCGCCGGTGTTGTCACGGGCATCGTTCTTGCCGTCGTCAAGGTGCTCTACACGATTTCCCGTCTCAACGTGCAGCACATCCACGACGAGCAGGAAAATCGCTCCATTGTGAGGCTGCTTGGTCCGGCGACATTCGTGCGACTTCCCCAGCTCGCAGCGGCACTCGATCAGATTCCGCCAGGAGCCCTGGTCTACTTCGATCTGGCGCACCTGTCGTATATCGATCACGCCTGTCTGCAACTGCTCAGCACCTGGTCGCGCCGACACGAATCGAACGGAGGCGTCACCCGCATCGACTGGGCCTATCTCGAAGAGAACGCCCGTCAGACGAACGGAGTCCGGGCGGCCTGACGCCCTCTCCCACCCTCGCGGGACACTCCTTCCCGCAACGAGCGGCTCCGGCGATTCGCCGAGACGTGCCGGAGCCGCTGCGGGATCGCTTCTTCACTCCGGGGCCGACGCATCGCCCTCCGCAGTTGCGAGCCGATCGAGACCCGGGATAATGCTCAGGTTGTCCCGTCACACATCTCACATCTCATGAATCGGTGCGCTGCCTTGAGTACCTGTTTGATCCGGCACTGCCGTTATTGCCGTCTTGCACTTCTTGCTGTCGCGATTGCGTTCTGGTCTGCCCCAGGCAGTCGCCCGGTCCATGCCGCGGAGCCCGGGCCACTCGACCACTCCATAGCCTCCCATGCGGACGAGGCGTGGGAGATCGCCTGTCGCATCTGGGAACTGGCCGAGCCGGGGTATCAGGAGACGGAATCCTCTGTCCTGTTGATCAACACCCTC
>CAZUXX010000005.1:15301-21016 GCA_964624215.1 uncultured Planctomycetaceae bacterium | reverse complement strand
CGCGGTTTCCGTATCGAGCGGAATCTCGGCAACATCCCCACTGCGTTTACGGCGGAGGTCGGTGAGGGCAAACCCGTCATTGCCATCCTGGGAGAGTTCGACGCACTTCCCGGGTTGTCCCAGGCCGATGTGCCCTATCGTGAGCCGCGCTCGGAAGGCGGCTACGGGCATGGTTGTGGACACCACCTGTTCGGGGTTGCTTCCGCCTATGCCGCAATTGCCGTCGCCGAGCGCATCAAGTCCGGCGAGCTGAAGGGGACGATCCGCTACTACGGCTGCCCGGCCGAAGAGGGAGGCAGTGCGAAGGCGTTCCTTGTACGGGATGGGTACTTCAAGGATGTCGATGCGGCCCTGCACTGGCATCCATCGAGCGTCACCGCTGCCGGTGATCGGTCGAGCCTGGCGCGGATTGCCGTCAAGTTTCGCTTCCACGGAGTCAGTGCCCACGCTGCCGGTGCGCCCGAGCAGGGTCGCTCGGCACTCGACGCCGTTGAACTCACCAATCATGCCACGCAGCTTCTCCGCGAACACACGCCCGAGGGAACCCGGATCCATCACGTCATCACCGCCGGGGGGGAAGCTCCCAACGTGGTCCCCGCGTTCGCCGAGGTGTACTACTACGTGCGTCATCCCGATTCGCGTGTCGTGCGGGATCTCTACGAACGACTCATCAACTGTGCCCGCGGGGCGGCACTCGCCACCGGGACGCAACTCGAACTGGTCGAAGAAGGGGGCATCCTCGAACTGCTCCCGAACCGGGCCCTTTCCCAGGTGATGTTCGACCATCTCCGGGAAATGAACGACCTCAAATACACCGACGAGGAACGCAAATTCGCCCTCCGCCTGCAGGAGACCATGATGCAGGCCGAACCGCTCGAGAAGATTGCCGAGGTCGTTGACCGCAGCGGCAGCGTCGGCCGCGGGTCAACCGATGTGGGCGATGTCTCCTGGGTCACCCCGACCGCCGGGTTCAACACCGCCTGCTGGGTCCCCGGGACCCCTGGCCACTCGTGGCAGGTCGTCGCCTGCGGACGTCAGACCTTCGCCCGCAACGGAATGCTGCTCGCTGCCAGAGTCCTCGCGCACACGGCCCGGGACCTCTTCACCCAGCCGGACCTGCTCCAGCGGGCACAGGCCGAACACCAGCGGCGGCTGGAAGGTCGCGCCTACCAGCCTCTGATCCGCCCCGATCAGAAGCCTCCGCTCGATTATCGCAGGCCCGCACGCCGCTCAGGACCGGTTAATCCGGTTGTGCAACCTGCAGCTGCGCCGGCAAACATTGATGGGTCTGCGAATCCTGCGGCAGGTCGTTGACATTGCGGGTTGTGCGTGGGTAAGACAGAAGTAATTCCATTGCATCGTCTCACGCGGCCGCTGCCGGTCGCTGCCGAACAAGGAACGCCATGCGCACCCATGCATTGAAGGTCTTTGTCGCGACTGCAGCCGTCATTCTCAGCGGGGCGTCCTCTGCCGACGCCTGCTGGTGGTTCCACGGCGGTTACTTCTGCGGGTACCGCCCGTTCGGATGGTTTGCCGCCCGTCCGGTCTATCCCGTCGCGTATGCCCCACCCGTCGGGTTCGCCAATCCCTGTTGCAACCCCTGCGGCGGAGGAGCCTGTATCGGTGGCAACTGCGGATCTGCCTGCTCCACGTGTGCCAATTACGCTCCCACGACCGACGAGCCGGTTCCGGAACCGACCGATTCCAACGGCGATACGAGCATCCCCCCCGATGATTTCCGTGGCGACTACAACACCCGCCGCGAGCCGACCCGGGCCGAGCCTCCCGCTCACGAGCCCGACGACAACGAGAACCTCGGTCCCGCAGCCGGTGGCTGGCGTGGCAGCGATCGGCCAGTCCGCCCCGCTGATGCAGAGCCGACCGAACCGGGCCTCCCCGAGGCCCCTCCCGTGGTCCCGGACGCACTGATCCCCGAACC
This sequence comes from uncultured Planctomycetaceae bacterium, assembly GCA_964624215.1. GTDB lineage: Bacteria > Planctomycetota > Planctomycetia > Planctomycetales > Planctomycetaceae > CAZUXX01. Next base: position 19,077 of record CAZUXX010000005.1, on the reverse strand, counting down.
GACGGACCCGGTTGATCCGTTCAATCCGCTGCCCGATCTGGACGACGACGGGGGCGACGTTATCAGGAACATTCGCCCCTTGAGTGTGCCTGCCCCCGCGATCACGGTGATTCCGGCCGTCCGGACCCGTCTGGCCAGCCGCCCCGAAGGCTTCTCCGGACTCGACGTTCCGAGCATTGCAGACGCCAATGCCGGATGGATCCCCGTTCGGCACGACAGCCGCGTCGTCAGCAGCCGCTAGAGTCTGCTCTGAATCCCGGTGGCGGCGTTGCGGGGTAGAACGCCCTCAGGTCCTCTGGATGCCGCCGGTCATGCAGCATCTGCGTCGACGCACTCGCAAACACGAGCGCGGCAAGAATCCCTACGTGCCGCTCCAGGCTGCTGATGCCGCCTCTGGAAGTGTGACCCTGCAGGACGATTCGACCACGTCCGGGCGAGGCTGCGGATCGTCAATCGGGATCGATCTCACGCAGTCCCGCATCGAGCGCGATCCGCTGGTCGAAGACAAAGCAGTCCCCGTGATAGAACTCGCCGCCGCATTCCTCGAAGTATCGGAGGATGCCGCCATCGAGTTGATAGACTTCCTGAAACCCCATTGACTGCAAGAGCGGCGCCGCCTTCTCACAGCGGATGCCTCCCGTGCAAAAGGTCACGATCGGGCGTCTCTTCCATCCCTCCGGCAGCCGCATCGCCGCCTCGGCAAACTCCCGGAAGTGACCGATCCCGATCGGTACGGCATCTTCGAAGGTGCCGAATTCGACTTCATAATCGTTGCGGGTGTCCAGCAGGGTGACTTCCCGCTTCTCCCGCAGCCAGTCGCGGAGAGTTTCGGGAGCGACCCGTGGTGCGGACGCGCGCGTCGGGTCGATCGCCGGCCGCCCCAGAGGAATAATCTCCCGCTTGAGCTTCACCAGCATCCGCTCAAACGGCTGCCGTGAACTGTAGCTCCGCTTGAGATCGATCTCTGTGAAGCACGGGTCCGATTGCAGACGTTCCAGAAACGTCTCGACCGCCTCCTCTCGACCGGCGACGAACAGATTGATCCCCTCGGGAGCCAGCAGAATCGTCCCCTTCAGCCCCAGTTCTCTCGTCAGGGTACGCAGCTCCTCCCGTCGCTCCGTCAGCGATTCAAGCCGCACGAAGCGGTAAGCGGCCACGTTCAGAATGGCCGGTTCGGTCCGATTGACAGCAGACATGCGAATTCGCAACGGGTGCACAATCAACGAAGGAGTCATCACCGGCGGCGTCCTCTTCCAGCAGTGTACATCGTCTACTGTCACGAGAACGCCGCACCCGGGATCGGTACGACGACCTATGTCGCCGAGGCGTGGACGAGCGTCCCGATCCGTTCCCCGGCAACGGCCCGCTCGATGTTCCCGACCACATCGAAGTTGAACACCAGGATCGGGATGCCGTGCTCCATGCAATGATGCAGGGCCTGCGCATCCATCACCTGCAACCCCTTGTTGAGCACCTCCTGGAACGAAATCTCCGAGTACTTGACCGCGTGGGGATTCTTCAGCGGGTCTTCCGAGTACACGCCATCGACCTTGGTGGCCTTCAGCAGAACATCGGCGCCGATCTCTCGCGCCCGCAGGGCAGCCGCCGTGTCGGTCGTGACGAACGGGCTTCCCGTCCCCGCGGCCAGGATCACAACCCGCTTTTTCTGCAGATGGCGGACACACCGGCGGCGGATGAATGGCTCTGCCACCCCTTCCATCCGGATTGCCGACATCACCCGGGTCGCAACTCCCTGATTCTCCAGTGCATCCTGCAGTGCCAGCGCGTTAATCACCGTTGCCAGCATTCCCATGTAATGGGCCGTCGACGCGTGAATCTCGCGGCTGACCTCCGAAAACTGCTTGCCGCGGAGGATGTTCCCACCGCCGCAGACAATCGCCAGTTCGACACCCAGTTCGGTAACGGCCTTCAGCTGCGTCGCCAGGGCGGAGACGGCGGTCATGCTGATGCCCCCCTCTCGCTCACGGCAGAAACTCTCGCCGCTCAGCTTGAGGACGATCCGTCGATACTTCGGTTCCATAGATCCGGTCCGGGAAATTGTCGAAGCGAGTGGATGTCACAAGCCCCGCATCGCTGCAGGAGATCGCCACCCCCGACACACCATGTTCAATGCATTCTGTTCGCCGGGTCTGCTTGACAGCCGCGCAACCCGGTCTGCGAAGGACTGTATCGTCCCTGCCGTCCTGTGACGAGGCGGAGGATTCCCTGCGGCGGTGCCGTTCTCAACGTGCCGGACGCAGTGCAGCCAGCCGGGACGCGGCTCGTCGACGGTCCCGACTTCAACACAAGGGCTTGTCCCTCCCCGGCGACACGATAGGGTCGAAGTCAACGGGCGACGGGCCAGACGTCCCCGATTTCTCCTGCAGGCAAACGATGACTGAACCCCGCCCTCTGCGTCAACGTGTGCATCTGCTGGTCCGGGTGATGCAGGTGCTCGTCGTCGTGTGCCTTGTGGTGCTCGTCATTGGCGTGTTCGTCGGCTGGTTCGCAATCGACCTCATCAAAGACGATGCCAACGACCGGAACCGGCTGGCTCTCGTCCTGTACATCAACCGCGACGCCATCTGGAGCAGCGGCAGGGAAGTGAGGGAGGAGGCCGTCGGACTGAAGGACCGCGTCGAACAGGTCATGAACCTCGAGACCCACGACGGTGTGGTCCGCAGCGTCGATCCCGACGATCGACAGTTCACGCTCAAGCCCGATGCCGGAGACGTCGAGACCTTCCACGTCGACGACGAATCCGAGATCCGGTTGGGTGTCGACAAGACCAGCCTTGCCGACCTCAAGACCGACAGCAAGATCTCCGTCACGTTCGTTGAGGACAACGGTCTCAACAAGGTGCGGAAGATCTCGCTGCTCGACAGCCACGCCCCTGCCGGGATGTGAGCCAGGTGAACGACTGCGAGACAGGTTCACCGGATCGTCGCTCACGCCTCGTCGGGAGGCTCGTCGGGCACCGCACGCGAAACCACCGCACGGAAACTCCCGCGGCCGGACGAGTCAAAAACCCGGATCGTGTACCCGTTCCAGCGAATCTCGTCTCCCACCTCGGGAAAACGCTCGTACTCCTCCTGCAGCAGCCCCCCCACGGTGACCGAATCGTCCTGGTCGGGATCGTAGTCGAGCCCCAACCGCTGCGCGAGATACCGCAACGTCGTCAGTCCTTCGACATGCCAGATCCCCTCGGCGACCTCCAGCACCGGCTCACGCTTGAGCACGCGTCGCGCCCGGCTCGACCGCAGCGAGAGCACCGTATCCAGAATGTCCTCCTCGGTGACCACGCCAACCGTCTCGCCGTACTCGCTCACCACGACTGCAACACTCAGCAGCCTGTCGTGTAACAGTTGCAGAATCTTCGACGCCGGTGCCGACCACGGAACGTGCACCACACCCACTGCCAGCTTTTCCAGATTCTCCTCCGGGATGACAGCGAGCTGCCGAAGCGGAACAACGCTGCCGATCGTCTCCGGCTGGTCGTCCTGAAGAAACAAATACTCGGCCTGTTTCATGCGGTCGACGATTTGCGACAGACTGACGGGGGGCCGCCACACAACGTAACTCCCCCGCGGGCGCATGATCTCCTCAGCCGTAATCTGTGAGAGATCCAGAATGCGATGCAGCACCTGCCGCTCGTAGGGGACAATGCTCTGCTCCTGCGGCAGCGTTTCAAGAGCGCGTTCGAGGTCGTCCGCATCGAGGAACGGTTCCGGCTTGAGCTTCGGATACAGTGCCCGCCGCAAGGCCCGTGTCAGGGT
>CAZUXX010000005.1:0-15291 GCA_964624215.1 uncultured Planctomycetaceae bacterium | reverse complement strand
GATGCCTTACGGAAGCTTCCATCCTTGTCACGGATCAGCGGATCCAGCAGCCGGACGGCGATCGACAGCGGGAGCACGGCCAGCTCCGACAGCTTCACCCGAACGACAACCGCCAGGCTCTTGGGGAGCACTTCCCCGAAAACAATGATCATCACCAGGCTGATCACGCTGAACAAACCGGCGGCGGCAGTCTGATCGGCAGCGACAAGCCGGCGGGTCGTCACGACGCTGACAGCAAAGTACGTCAGGTTGATCGACAGGTTCCAGAACAGGATCGCCGTCAGCAACCGGTCCGGATCACGCAGCAGGGTCGTCACCAGCCGCTGCCGCGGCCGGCCAATCTGCATCCGCCGCAACTCCTCCCGCGACAGCAGAAACATGGCTGTCTCGCTCCCGGAGAAAAACCCCGAAGCGAGCATCAGCACCGCCAGGACAAGCACCCCCGGCAGCCAGACGTCCATCGCCTGCCAGAATTCGCTCATCCGCGCTCGAGGGTGGTGCGGCCCAGGGCGTAATCGAATTCACTGACTGCCGGAATCAGCATCGCCACCGACGTAAAACCGTAGGCGACCACAATCGACAGCCAGACCCCCAGCGAATTGCCCAGCAGGTACCCGGTCAGGGCGTAGAACGTCATGAAGGGCAGCGACAACGCAGCCAACGACAGGGCAGGCGAGGGCTGACGACTGCTCAGCGAAGCCCACAGCCCCACACTCCCCCCCAGAATGAACACCAGAAACGGACCAAACTGCAGGGCGAACGACGCGCGTGCCTCGACGATCATCACCAGGCACACGAACGTCCCCACAAACAGAAAAAACACGGTCCCCAGACTGTGCAGAATCGCCGTTCGCGACGCGGTATGTGTCAGCCCCGAGTGCAGCCCCAGCGTCGCACAGAACCAGGCCAGCACGGCGAATCCCAGCACGAGGTACAAGAAGTTTTCTGCTCCCAGTTCCCCCCGCGCGGTGAACCCGACGAGAAACGCCAGTGGCACCAGCAGCACTTCCTTGGCGTTGTAGAAGATGCCTCCCAGTTTCCCGAACACAAACTCCTTGGCTGTGATGTCGGTCACCAGCAGGAGTTCCAGAGTCTGGCCATCCTTCTCCGACGTCAGTGCGGTTACCGCCTGTGTCGTCACCAGCAGCAGACCGACAACGCACAGGATCACAAAGGCCGCTGCGTTACGGGGAACGATCCCCAGCACATGCCCCGCCCCGGGTGGTTCCACAAACACCCACGCCGCCAGAATCGCAGCGAGTACGAAGTACGCCGCCTTGATGACGAGAATCCGCCGGCCGTACGCACGCGTGCAGATTTCCCGCCAGATGACCGGGTTCGACCAGATCGCCCGATGACGGCTGCGCGTCGTTGCCTCCCGTTCGACCTGCTCTTTCACCTGCTCGTACACCGACCGCGAGGGATTCCAGACCCGCAATCGCAACGAGGTCGCTATCACCAGCACGACGGTCACCAGCAGCATCGCCGCGACCGGCTGCCAGGCGATTCCCATTCCGCCTGAAACGTCACTTCCCAACGGATTCAGCACGGTCCCCAGTGCCCGGTAGGGACTCAGCGCGGCAACCAGACGGGCCGCTGCCGAGTCTTCTCCGAGCAGTGTCACGACTCCCTCGACCGCGCCCAGAAACAGCACTCCGCCGAGCACAGTGACCGCGAGCGTCTGGAACGTCTTGTCTCGCCAGTAGGCGACGAACGTTCCCCACGCTCCGGCCGCCAGCGCTGTCGCCAGGCACAACGCCTCCAGCGCTAGGACCTGTGAAAAGGTCACGCCTCCCAGCAGCCGGATGCTGCACAACATCGGGAACGAAACCGCGATCAGGACGAACACCGGCAGCAGGGAACCGAGCAACTTCCCCAGCACGAGCTCGCGATTCCGCAGGTCGGTCATCAACAGCAGAATCAGTGTCCGGCGATCCTTCTCCTGCGCCACGGTGTTCGCTGAAAACAGCAGGGCTGCCGCGATGACCAGCGACAGCTGCACCCCGGCCGTCAGGCTGAAGACGAAGCTGCCGAACCGCGCCACGTCCCCGACATTCCGGACTTTCTGAAAGCCGAATGTCGCCTGCCCCGCCGTGTAGATCAGGATCGCAAACGCGGCGATATACCCCGACCGCAGCAGGAAGTGCTTTACCTGCCGGGGAGCCGTCAACGCTTCGCGGGTAAACAGCGGTCCAGCAAACACACGCGACTCCCGACGAACGGCGACAAAGCGGCAGCGGGCCGGTCAGCAAACCGGATCTGCCACCCTCCGCGGCAACCACGGACGGCCGACGAGTATACACGCCGCTCCGGTCCTGCTCACCCGATCAGAGACGAGTCTGACAGCACCGCTTCCCACGGGGGACCGCGGCCCCCGGGCAACCCTTTGCCGGCGACGAGACCGCTGACGATGGCGCAAAGAGCGAGGGGGCCCATCGCGCCAAATGCTCCAACCTCAGCGGAGCCGGGCGGTCACCTTGTCGATGAAGCGGCTGTGCATCTCCATCGTCGCCGCCGCCGGCTGATGCCGCGACCGGGGCGTCGCGACCGATCGGTTGAGATGCCACCATTGCCGCGATTCGTGCTGCGTCCATTCATTCGCCAGGGGCAGGGCTGCCAGACGCTTCCCCAGCTCCTGCGCCGATTGTGGCCGGTCCGCGGGCCGCTTCGCCAAACAGTCCAGAATCAGCTGCTCCAGCTCCCGATCGATCGGCAGGACGGCCTTCTCCGAAGGGGGTGTCGGAGCCACCGAAATCAGCTCGAACAGAATGTCGCGTGTCTTCGTCCCCGCGAACGGACTCTGCCCGGTGAGCAGGTAAAACGCGACCAGCCCGAGAGCATACAGATCGGCACGAGGATCGATCGCATTCGGCGAGAGGATCGCCTCAGGCGCCAGGTACAGCGGCGTTCCGCAGACGTTCCGTGACTCGTCGCTCCCTCCGGCCGGTCGCACATTCTTCACCAGTCCGAAATCGAGCACCTTCACGAAATCCCACCGGTCGCCCCGCACGGTCAGGAACAGGTTTTCCGGCTTGATATCGCGGTGCACCAGCCCCAGGGTATGAGCTTCGGCCAGCGAGTCACACGCCTGGATCAGTATCTGGACAACCCGCGACTGCTCCTGGGCTCCGTAACGTTCAACAAGCTCCCCGAGACTCAGGCCCCGCAGGTACTCCATCACGTAGTAGAGAATCCCTTCGGGAGTCGCCCCGTAATCATAAATCTGAACCGTATGGGGACTCGTCAGCGAACTGGTCAGTTGCGCTTCCCGCTCGAAGCTCTGGATCGCTTCCGCACTTCGCAGCGTCCCCTTCATCAGCTTGATCGCGGCCGGCCGGAGCAGCGACACGTGCCGCGCACGGTACACGACCCCCATCGATCCCTGGCCAATCTCCTGTTCGAGGATGTAGCTGCCAACCCGCCGCTCGGTCCATTCGATCTCGCCGGCATACTGCTCGACCAGCGCGCATGCCAGCCGCGACAACCGATCCGACAGCGGGGACGGCTGACGTTCTGCAAGATTCATGGCCTCGAGTTCCTCGTCGACCCGCGCCGCGATCTCGAGAAACTGGAACTGGGGTAACAGCTCCTGCATCCGGAACAAATCCCGGACACCTCCCGGCTCCTGACGCAGCGCATCTGGCAGGAGTCCGCTGGCAAGTGTCGTCACCAGCAGGGACCGGGACAGCCGCTCACAGTGGAGGACCTCCTCCGACCGGTGATGCATCAGCACGCACGACACGATATCCGCCGGGAAATTCCATCGCGCCAGAACCCGGGCCCCGACAAGCGCGTGATCCGCTCCTCGCAGGGCACGTTCGAACTCGACCAGCTTCCCGTCCTCGGGACGATAGCGGGCATACTCGCCGGCCTGCTCCCGCTGCAGATGCGGCAAAAGAAAGTCCTGCAGCAGTCCCGCAATGTAGGCGCGTTCGGTATCCAGACCGAGGACCTCTGCGGCAAACCGCGCGTACAGCGCACGTTCGAGGCTTTCGAGGAGGAACTGTTCGTGCTGCAGCGCATCCGCCTCCTTGCCGCGCATCGCCGCCTGCAGCAGCGCCCCCAGCACCAGCATCCGCCCGCGACGCAGTCCCAGCAGCGACAGCGCATGCGAAACCGCATGAATCCGCTTGTTCAGCCCGACCGCACAGCTGTTGACGAGCTTGAGCACCTGCGACGCCAGCTCGGAGTCCGTCTCGATGGTGCGGACAAGCCGCTCCGTCGTCAGACCCGATTCGCGGGTGAGCAGAGACAGTTCCGCCACACTCCGCGGAGTCCGGGGAGACCAGATTCGTGTGATCCAGTCCGGGACGGCGGCAGGTTCGTTCAGATGCTCTCTGAGAAAAGCGTTCCAGTCCATGGCGCCCGCACAGCCATTCGTGCACGCCACTCACCGGGCGTCCACGAACGACGACACACTGCATTTCAGGTCGATAGCGACAGCCCCTGCATCTCCCGGAGGAAGTCCCTCCGAAACAACGCACCGGTTCGCTTTATCGGCCCCCGGCTTGCGCCCTCCGTGCCGGAACTCCACACGGACTCGCAAATTCGTCCGGCCACCCAGGGATCCTGCGGGTTTCGACGACGCAACATCTCCGCAGAATCAGCTTCTCCGGATTAGCCGCTACGCCTGCCCCAGCCCGCACGATCGCGCTGTCCAGTCGAGGGCAGGAATCTCCCGGCTCTGTTCGAGCCGGTTTGCCTCTTCATGGATGCCTGCGAACCCGCTCCGCAGCGTCTGCAGCACACGGCTGGTTGCCTCCCAGGCCGGCAGATCCTCCGACTGGATCTGCTGCACACACCAGGCAACAAGCCGCTGCGCACTGGCAGCCACCTCGCCCGCCTCCGGATCAATTCCTTCCAGCAGGACCAGCAGCGCCTTCTGCGACTTCAAACGGCTGACACTGGAAACACTTCCCGCCCCGGAGAGTTCCGCAACTCCCTCTCCAATGGCAGAAATGGCGGCATCGTAGATCGCCAAGAGCATCTCGATACGCGTCCAGCCGGCCGCCTGACGCTGCCGGTACATCATCTGCGGAGTCATAGGGTCAGACCTCGTCTTCAACACCAGACGGGATTTCCTCCCGCGCTCCAGGGTCACCCGACCTTCTGAACGGAATCGCGGCCGATTCAATCCGCTCGCGCAGCGGTCTCCGCCGCCGTTCAGAATCCGGTCGCGCCATCCACCGACGTCGGCGACCGACACGGCCTTCGATAGACAGGCAGAGTCGATGCGAGAGGACGCCGTGTCTCCATCGAACCGGGGTCGCCGCTTATGACTTCTTCAGCGACGCCAGCCCGGCCAGTTGATTGCCGAGGAAGCTCGACGTCGACTGAATCTCGGCCATTGCCGATTCCAGCGCAGCGAACTGTTTCAACAGGGACTCCTGCTGTAGATCGAACGCCGCCTGCTGGCGATCGATCGACGACTGGATGCTCTCGGCGGTTTCCTGGTATTGCCGGGTGACCGTGCGGATTTTACCGCTCACAGAGTCCAGCAGTGAGGTCAGCTGGCCGCTCAACGACGAGGCCACCCCCCGCGTCACTCTCAGTTCCCCCTCGGGACCGTCCTGCACCTGACCGGCAGTCAGCGACACCTGCACTTGCAAATCCGCCGTCGACTCATTGTCTGAGTTCCCGGTGAGAATCCGGCCCCGACCCGTCGCGGCCTCGATCTTTCCATTGACGATGAAGTGCCCCTGGACATCGGCCCCGCTCGCCGATTGCCCCGCCGTGAGTCCGAGATCCGCAAGCGCTGTTCCACTCTGGATCGTGATCTGCGACGAACTCCCGTAAGACTCCGACATCAGCGTGAGTTCGTTGGCCCCGGTCAGTCCCACCCGCAGCCTTCGCCCCAACATGTCCGGGTGACTGTTGATCAGCGATTCCAGTTCGGCCGCCAGATCGAGAGGCGAGTAGGTTCCCTCCTTCAGCGTGATGTCGAGCGTCGCTCCATCGATCGTCAGACTCAGCCTGTTGTTGCTGCCATCAATGGAAGTCGTCGCCGCCAGTGCCCCGCCGGCTGTCAGCGCCGCCCGTTCAGGTGCCCGCGTGATATCAACCGCGTACGGCTCCGTACTCGCTCTGGTCCGGCTGCTCCCCAGCAGAAACCGGAGCCCCGCATGAGAACTCGTCCCGGTCAGCGAGAACAGGCGTTCGACATCCTGTCCGCTGATGCCATCCACCCGTCCGCTGAGTACGTCCGACAGGCGGGTCTGATCAATCTCCAGTCGCCCCCGGTCCGTCACGCGGATCCCCAGCGACGTGAAGGTGTTCAGCTGCGGGTTGGCACCCGGCACCGGCTGAAACAGCGTCGAGCGCAGGCGATGCTGGATGTCGGCGATGGCACGGTTCCCCAAAAGCAGACCCGCCTCACCCGTTTCAGCATCATAGGACGTTTGCGCGTCAATGAAGGACATCACGTCATTGAACCCGGCGACGAAGTCTTCGATGGCCGACTGGGCCGTCGACACGTCCCGCTGAATGTTGACGCGGATCGTTTTGCCCGGATCGGCATTGAGCACGCTGATCGTCGCGCCGGAGATGACGTCTCCAAACTCGTTTGTCGCACTCTGAACCGTCAGCGCCCCCGGACCGTTCCCCAGTGAAATCGACGCGTTGGTCGCTTCCTGAACCGGATTGTCGAAGTCGAACTGCGGCTGGATCGCTCCGCTGCCCGAAGCGGCAAGGTGGTTCGTCAGAGAGATCGCATTCTCGACGCCTGTCGAGGCCGAGGTCAGCAGTAGCCGGAACGAACTTCCCGACCCGCTCCCGTCCTGGACAATCGTGGCCGACACTCCGCTGTTGCCACCATTGATCGCGTCTGCCAGCCCCTGCAGGGTGTTGTTCGAACTGTCGATCGTCAGTTCCAGCGGTGGGCGATTGCCGACCCGCAGCGTAAAGGTACCCTCGGTGATCGCCGCGTCAGCATCGCTGAATGCCTGTGTCGCAACCTGATGCGCTTGGGCCAGTGAGTTGACCCGAATGTCATACGAGCCGATTTCCGCCGTGTTCGATGCCGTCACGATCAGCGCGGACTCGTCACTGACACTGGCGGAGCGTTTGGCCAGCGGGTTGTTCACGCTGCTCGCGAGCCGGTTCGCGTGACTCTGCAGGGCAGCCAGCCGGGTTTCGAGCGTCTGAACGGCCGCCTGCCTGGTGATCGCCTCCTGTCGCCGCGACTGGAGTTGATCAATCTGCCGCTGCTGGATCTGCAGCAGTCCGGCGATAATCGATTCGGTGTCGATCCCGGTGACAAGGCCGTCAATCGTGAGCATGGGCCGGTCCTGAAGATCGAATGTGCCCGGGGGAACAGGCGACACGGTTCAAAACGCACGACGGTCCGCTTCGTGCACGCGCAACGAAGCGGACCGAACGCGCCTGAACCTTCCGAGGAAGATTATCCCAGCAGCGAGAGCACGAGCTGCGGCAACTGGTTGGCGTTGCCGAGCACCGAGGTTCCCGCCTGCAGGAGCACCTGCGACTGGGTGAAGTTGGCAATTTCTTCTGCAAAGTCGGTATCGCGAATCACCGACTCGGCGTTGACTGTGTTCTCCAGTGTGGCCCGGAGGTTGTTGGCGGTCGAAGCGAGCGTGTTCTGCTGGAACGCCCCCAGATCACCCCGCAACGTCGTGACGTCGTCGATCGCCTTGTCGATGATCGCCAGGGCGTCCTGTGCCCCCGCGGCGGAGGTCACATCGATCGCACTCAGGCTGGCGAACTGGTTGCCGGCAACACCGACGCCCAGAGCATCCGCCCCGACATCCGAGATCGCGATGCGTGCGGTCTGGCTCGCATTTGCACCAATCTGGAAGGTCAGCGAATTGTCGGTGATCGTCACGCTTCCCTGGGCACCCGTCGCCGAAGCAATCGACGAGGCGGTACCGATCGACACCGAGATCCCCTGGCCGGCACCTTCGGTCGCCGTCAGCACGGTGCCCACCCCGGTCGCCGCAGCACCACCGATCGTTCCTGCCACGTCGACGCCGGTGTCGTTCTGCACGGTGGTGCCGAAGCCGGAGCTGTTCGCCGCCGCGGCCACATCCGACACCACGCTGATCGAGGCATTGGACCCGTAGTTCGTCGAAACCAGCCGGGTGTTACCGCCGTTGTTCTCCGCGATGACTCCCGTCTGGGCCGTGAACTCGTTGATCCGGTCGATCACTTCCGACTGCGACAACCCGGCGTTGAGCGTGATGGCCACACCGTTGATCGTCAGCGTTTCGGCCGAAGCCAGGTTCGCGGACTGTGCAGTGCCGTTCTGGACATTCGCCCGCTCGGCCGCGGTCGTAATCTCGACCGCATACGTCCCTGCCGAAGTGGCCGACGTCGCCCGCAAGAACGACACGTCGCTGTCCGAGGCTGTTCCCTTGATCCCCGCCGAGCCGTCGAGCAGCCGCTTCGTACCAAACTGTGTGTTGCTGGCAATCCGGTTGATGGTATCCAGGGCGTTGGCAATCTCGGCCTGGTTGGCTGCCAGGGCGTCCTCGTCGTTGACCCCCGTATTCGCCGAATCGATGGCCAGTGTCCGCACCTTGATCAACAGCGAGTTGATCTCGCTCAGCGCTCCTTCAGCCGTCTGAACAAGCGAAACCGCCTTCTCGGCATTGTCGATCGCCTGCCGCAGCCCGCTGATCTGGGCCCGCTGCTTCTCCGAAATCACCAGGCTCGCAGGGCCATCTGCACCGCGGTTGACCTTCAGGCCGGAGGACAGCCGTTCGACGGATCGCGCGACCGCGCTGGAGGCCCGCTGCAGATTGTGCTGTGCGTTCAGCGAGGAAACGTTGTTCGTCAGTGTCAGAGCCATCGATTATTCCTTGAGTAGTGCGTCGTGACGCGTTGTACGTCGCCTCCCTGCTACTGTTGGAATCCGTCCCTCCGGGTGTGATCTGCTGCTACAGGGGACCGAACAATTGCTCGAACATCGCCTCGGCCGTCTCTCTCGCGGCGGCTTCAGTCAATGCCTCACCACTCGATACGTGCTCCTGCCCCTCGGTGATGGCACCACTGCGAACCTCCGGAATCGGCCGCAGCATGTTCAGCAGCTGGTTGTGTTGCGACGGCTGACTCCCTTCCGTAGACCCCGTCGTCGCCGCCTTGCCCGCTGACACGCCCCCTGTCGTCTGCTTCTCTCCCACCCGCACCTCGACATGCGAGGGGGACGGATACGCGTGGGGCTCGACATGAATTCTCTGAATGTTCATGGGGAACAACCTCGCGCAATTCGGCAGACACCTGCGTTATCGGAGCACCTGCCCCGGACTTGCGTACAAAAAATCATGAAACCCGCCCGCCTGCAAAGACGATAAGACTGGAGCGGCTGAAGCGACTGTGCGGCCGCCTGCCGGAAAACTTCCAACCTTTTCCGGAACTCGCAGGTTTTCGTTCAAGTCAGGCCCGTGCGGATGCCCGCAGCCGCGACCACACTCAAGACCATCGGCCTGGCCGGCGGCTTCCTCGTCGGCAGCATTGTCGTCGGAGCGCTCATCGCCCGGTTCGGATTGCTCGACGGGCTCGATCCCGCACGCCCCGGCGAAACGGCCACCAGCCCCGATCCGGGTACCGACACCCCCTCCGCAGCGGTGGCCTCGAGTGAACCACCTGCTGCCCTCGCCGTCGAACCGCCCCGCAAGGAAGACAACGTCTCTGTCGACGAGGCCCCACAGGGCTCCCCGGTCTCGACCGCCACTCTCCCCGTCGGGGCAGACGACGATGCCGACGAGCCCCGTGACAGCGACGCCCTTCTCTCGGGATCAGTCGCCTCCGCCGACCTCTTGCAGCGTGCCGACGAGCTGATCCTCGAAGGAAGCTATTCCACAGCACTGCGACTGCTCAGAACGCTTGCTGCCACCGTGACCGGCGACACGCAACAGACCGTCCGCCTGCGAATCGGCTTGTGCTGCGAGCTGGTGGGCGACCTCTCACCGGCACAGCAGCAGTACGACCTGGCGGGGCAGGGCAACCTGCGACAAGTTCGCGAGCACGCACTGCTCGGGAAGATCCGCTGCTGGATGGCCTCCAACCGGAACACCGTCGCCGAAGCACTCTACCAGAGCCTGACTGCCAGTCATGGTCCCGGCACCAGCCGACTCGGCGATTGCTGGCATCTGCTCGCACAATCCGTCGCGGCCGACCTGTTTCGAACCGGTACGGAGAACGACCTCGACGAGACGCGTCTGTTCCATTCCCGCCCCTCGACTCCTGTCCTCGAGATCCTGCAGGCAGTCCGCAGTGCCGACGACGAACGGGTCCCCCCGCCAACTCTCTTCTCCACCGAACAGATTGACGTGGTCCGCCGCCTCGGCGAGCGTCCGCAGGAACTGTTTCTCACGGCCGATCTCTCTCCCAGACCGATCGCCGACTGTCTCGCAGCGCTGGCCAAATCCGGAGGCTGGGAAGTCGGAATCTCCGAACTGGCATCAAGCCAGTTGATGGGGCATCGCCGTGCCCTGAAGTTTGTCGATCTCGACGCCGCGTTTGTCCTGGATGCGCTCCTCAGCGGTGCCAACCTCAGCTGGAGCGTTGAGGGCAACCGCCTGAAGATCGTCGACAGTTCGGAACTCTCGCCAGCCGAGCGCGACGCCCGTCACCGGCAGCGTGCCGAACGCGCATTGCGGGCTGCGATCGCTGCCGCTCCCGACCACGCCTGGGTCAGCCACGCCTACCTCGCGATTGGCCGTCTGGCCGCTCTCGAAGAGCGGTACCCCGAAGCACTCCGCTATCACGAACAGGCACTCTCGCTCTTCCCCGATGCCGAATGCCGGATCGAGCTGCTGATCAACCAGGGCAAGCTGCTGCTTCAGCTCGGAGAACGCGACGCTGCGCTGGAGCGTTTCTACGCCGCAGCCGACTCGGCGACAGGCCACCCGCTCAGGCCGACGGCCTTTCTGTACATCGGACGCCTGCAACTCGAAAACAATCGACCTGACCGGGCCAAGCCGGAGTTGATGCGGGCACTCGCCCTGTGTCAGGACGGACCCTACGAGGACATCGCCGCCTGTCTCTTGGCCAGTGCCCTGCTCATGGATCGAAATCCTCACGGCGCCAATGCCGTGTTGATGAAGCGCCGCACAGCTCTCGCCGCAGGAGACTGTGTCGATCAGGCCGCGTTCCTCTCGGCACTGGCGCGGTATCGAGCAACCGTTTCCGAATCCTACCGGCAACGGATGGCGCGCGATGTGGTGGAGGCGGTGGCCCACGCAGACCCGGGGGCGATGTTTGGAGGACACTGGTGGGTCCTATGCGTTGAGGCACTCGACGCCGTCGGCATGGCACACGAGGCCCGGCGGATGCGCAACGAGTGCCTCACGCACACCGCTCCCTTCCCCCTCCGCGACCAGTTACTCCTCACTGCCGCACAGGAACATGTCCAGGCAAGCACCGGTGATGAAATCCTCCAGGCCATGCAATCGCTCGCCCGGGAGGATCAGTCACGTCTCCCCGACCAGACGCGCCTGATCGCCGCCGACAACGCATTCCAGGAAGGAAACACCGACCGTGCGCTGCGGCTGTGCACCGAACTGGTCCGCGACACCACCGTGCCCGACGATATCCGTCGCAACTCCCTGAGACTGATGGGACGCATCTTCCAGAACCGCGGAGACTTTCACGCAGCCGTCGCCTGCTTTGCGGGAACTCTTCCGACCGACGACATGCTCGCCGTTCCGACCATGTCCGATCACGCCAGCCCGGGAGTCGAACGATGAGTCGGTCTGTCGTGCGCCAATCGACCCGCCGATCGCTTCACATACGTTCGGACGCTGTGCCGCTCGCGGCGATCGCCCTTGTGCTGATGACGTGCTGCGCCCCCGCGGAGGAGGCTGACACGATCCAGCAGACGGCCATCGTCGACGCGCCGCCCGTTGCCGCCGATGACGCCCCGGTCCCGTCCGACGTCACCGAGCCGGAACCAGACTCCACAAAATCAACCGGCGTCGAACCCTTGCTCGTTCCCGGGCAGGGGAACTCCACGGTCGGCCTTTCGACAACCTCTCCCGCCGATGAGTCACTCCTGACGAATCCTCCCTCTCTCCCCCAGTTCGAACGGACCGACTCCGATCAGCTCCGGCTGGAGAAACAGGAGCGGTTCGACCGGCTCTCCCGGCAACTCCGCCTGCTCGAAGAGGCGTGGAAGTACGGAGCAACCCCGCTCTCGCCCACATGCCAGCAGCCGCGGCATACCGATCCCGGGGCATCCTCATCGGATCCCGGAAATGGGTCTCCCCGACGATCGGCATCCCGACTGCCGGATCTGCGTCCGGATGGCTCCGCGGTGACGTCACCGCGAAACGGGGCAGACCTCCCTTCTCAGCGAAATCAATCCGCGAACTCGCCGGTGCCACCTCCTGCCGAACTGAGGACGCCGGTGAACGCTGGGCCGGTTCGACCCGAGGAGGGCAGTCGCACCGGGACATCGGAGCGCTTCGTCGTTGATGGACCGGTCGATCGTCTCGGGCTCGCCGACAGCCTGTTCGCCACCGGCGAGATTGTCCAGGCCCTCGAACTGTACACACAGCTCGATCGCAACACCCTCACTCCCGAACAGATTCGCTGGATCGACTATCAGCAGGCGACCTGTTACCGCCGCCTCGGCCAGCCGCAGGAAGCCGAGAAACGCTACCGTGACCTGATCTCCCGGGACCGGAGCGACTGGATCGACGGCCTCTGTCGCTGGTGGCTCACCGAGATCGACGACCGATGCCGGCTCGAGGCCAACTCCGCGAAGCTGCAGTCGATCCTCGACACCCTCAACTCGGAGCTGGAAAATGAACTCACCCGGGCAAATTGAAGAGCAACTCTGCCGTGAGCTCGCTTCCGTCGGGCAGCAGTACTCCAAAGCGCTGGGGCTGTTCGACGAACTCAGCAGTGTCGCGGACGATCCTGATCGCCGGGACCACCGACTGCGTGACATGCAGAGCATTATGGATGGTCTGCACGAGCACGAAGCGCGACTGGCTCCGCTCCGCGCCAGATGGAAGGCAACCGGCTGCCGGCCCGGACCGCACCTGAGGCGCGTCCTGGACGAGCAGGAACACCTCCTCACCCGTCTGATCGCCCGCGTCGACGAGTGCCACCAGCAACTCTCCCGGCAACGGGCCCGCCTCGTCCCACAACTCGAGGCTGGTTCCAATCGCCGCGACATGTTGCGGGCCTACGGCAAACGCACCTGATCCACGCCACCAGCCAGACAGGATCGAACACAGTCCGCTTCGATTGCCTGTTCCGCCACCGGATCATCCCCTTCAGACAGACTCGCTGAGCGACCCAAATCCCGATGTCTCTTGTGTTTCAATCCCGTTCCCTCCAGAAGCTCGTTGCCGAGGCGAAGCGGTACGCCCGCTCCGACGCAACCGTGCTGATCGCCGGAGAAAGTGGCACGGGCAAGGAACTGCTGGCCCGGCTGATTCACGACTCCAGCCGGCGCAATCAAGGGCCGTATGTCACTCTCAACTGCGCGGCCCTCGCCGACACGCTGATCGAAAGTGAACTGTTTGGCCACGAATCAGGAGCTTTCACCGGCGCCGTCTCGCGACGCATCGGCTGCTTCGAACAGGCCTCCGGAGGAACACTCTTCCTCGACGAGGTCGGCGAACTCTCGCGCACGATGCAGCCCAAGTTGCTGCGCGTCCTCGAAGAAAACGAAGTCCGCCGCGTCGGTGGCAACGAAATCCACACCGTCAATACCCGCGTCGTTGCGGCGACCAACCGTTCCCTGCTGCGCGACGTCCGCAAGAAATCCTTCCGCGAAGACCTCTACCACCGACTGAGCATTCTGCTGCTCAACGTCCCGCCGCTGCGCGACCGCCGCGAAGATATCCCCACCCTCGTCCAGCACTTTATCGAGCGCTTTGGCAACGAAGGGGAAGTGCAGGTCCGCGGAGTCACCTCCCAGGTCATGCGGACCCTCGCCGAATACGACTGGCCCGGGAACGTCCGTCAATTGCGAAACGTCATTCGCCGCAGCTGTATCCTCGCCGACACCGAGCTGATCGAGCATGTCGAACTCGACGAAGTCCCGAAACGCACGGTCAGCCAGGTCGACTTCCCACCCGTCCCCGATCAGCTCTCCTTGCGCGAGATCGAGCGGCACGTCATCCTGCAGCGGCTGAAACTGTACGACGGCAACCGCACCCGGGCTGCCGAAGCCCTCGGTGTCACTACGAGAACCCTCCGCAACAAGCTCAACGAGTACCGCGAACAGCGCGACGCAGCCTGAGGCACCCCGCCGCCCACGAAAGCGGACGAGGAGGGAACTTCCTTCCCTCCGGCGGAAACAAGTGCGCTCCTGCGCGCCGGTGCCCGGTGTGATCGACGCCCGAGTGCGTGTTGCCCCCGGACCACCGTCGCTCCGCATCGAACCTCGCCATCCCGCCTCGTCTCAGATTGCCTAACTCTCCACAGCGGGCCAGGTTACATCGTCAGCCAGTCTGCATAGCCGTATCGCCTGAGGCCACACCGGAACCGGTCCGGAGTTGCTTCTGCGCTCGCGCGTCGACGCTGTGGCACCGATTCTGCATGAGCCCGGCACAAGACCGGCTCAGGGGGAGTTCGAGCGCGTCCAACAATCTCGGAGTGTCGCTGGCGGCGTCATCCTGCAGCTGTGCAGGCACTTTGTCGCGCATTTGCCGCCGCGATCTTCCCGGACACGATTTATGGCTGCGGCGGTGACAGATTCAGACGTGCTGGCGGGACTGTTCTCAGCGCCGCCACTGCGCCTGTCTCGAACAGTCGCTCTCGTTGCCGACCTGGCAGCGCTCGATTCGCCATCCGTGCCCCCGACCGCCGAGTTCGCCACGTTGCTGACCACATTCGGCGTGACCGGCCCCACCGACGTGGCCCATGTCGTTCTCGAAGCCGCACCTCAGCCATCAGACGACCAGCCGGCGCTCGCATCCCGTGGGGACACCGACGGCGAGTCGGAACATCGTGCACCGACCGTACAACCCGAAGCGTCTTCGGTTCCCGCGAACTCCTCGACGACAGCCGGGCAGCCGCACCCGGAGCCGCCGCCTCGAACGGAACGCGAACCGGCCATCCCGTCGGACGAACCCGACACTCCTCATCGGCCGGACCCACAGAGCGCTCACGACGATTCGCTTTTCCCCGTTGAAGCACCGTCCGCGGCACTGCCGCCCTTGCCTCCCTCACTGCCCGCGCCGGTGATCAGGTCCCGGGTGGAAGTCACCAACGTTGACGCCACGCGCGACGCTCCGGTTCCTTCGCCGACGATCACCACCGACCCGACGTCCAGAGTGTCGCCGCACTTCGCGCACAGCGGACGATTCGAGATCG
>CAZUXX010000004.1:21047-23364 GCA_964624215.1 uncultured Planctomycetaceae bacterium | reverse complement strand
ATCGACCGAGGGGCAGCAGGAGATCGTCAATGGGGGGGGCTTTGGACTGGTCGACGCTGATGCGGGTCTCGCCTTTGGCGTGTCGGACGACGACGGGGACGCGGGAATCGCGGCCGCCCCCTCCGGCGAAGGAGATGCGGACTTCGTATTCTCCGGCAGCGGGGATGTGTGGCGTCCAGGTGACGGACTTCTCCCCTTTGCGTTCTTTCTCGTCGTGGATGTAGCTCTTGCCGATGAAGCGGTCGACATAGGTGGAAGGTTTCCAGTCGCCGACGAGGGTTGCCTGCGAATCGTCGACGATGATTCCGAGCGTGCGGTTGGATGATGCCGCGGCTTCCTGCTGTTTGAGTTCCTGCTGTGCCGCCTTGAGTTCCTGACGCACCTGCTGCATCTGTGCGGCGTGTTGCTCGAGCGCCTGTGCGTGTTCGGGGGCGATCGGGAGTGGCTGACGAGTCCAGTTGGAGACGTATTTCTGGATTTCGCCATCGAGGGTGCGTGTGCTGCGGAAGATCCCGGCGAGGGCGTAGTAGTCGGTGGTGGGGATGGGGTCGAACTTGTGATCGTGACAGCGTGCGCAGCCGAGGGTCATGCCGAGGAAGGCGCGTCCCAGGGAGTCGATCTGTTCGTCGACGACATCCATTTCGAGCTTGGCCTTGTCGCGCTCGCTGAGCATTTTCGGCCCGAGCATGAGGAAGCCGGTGGCGATGAGCTGCTCGGTCCGCTGCGCGTCGGAGTCCCAGGGGAGGAGGTCTCCGGCGATCTGTTCGCGGAGGAAGCGGTCGAACGGTTTGTCGCTGTTGACAGATGCGACGACGTAGTCGCGGTACCTCCACGCTTCGTGGAAGGTGGCGTTGAAGTCGCTGCCGTTGGAATCGGCATAGCGGGCGACGTCGAGCCAGTGGCGTCCCCAGTGGTCTCCGAAGTCGGGGGATTGCAGGAGTTCGTCGACGACGCGGGCGAGTGCGGCATCAAGATCGCTGCGGGCTTCCCGCAGGAAGCGCTGCAGTTCCGCTGCCGGTGGTTGCAATCCGGTGAGGTCGTACCAGATCCGGCGGAGGAGGACTTCGGGTGACGCCTCGGGGGAGGGGGTCAGAGACGTGTGCTCCAGAGCGCTGAGGATGAAGCGGTCGTAGTCGGTGCGTGGCCATGCGTTGTCGGCGACTGCGGGCGGGTCAACGAGCCTGAGCGGGCGGAATGCCCAGAACTCGCGGCCGGCCTGAATATCGACCTGTTGCGGCGCGGAGGAGGGAGCGGGATCGGTGGTGCGCGGGTCGGGTGCGCCGCGACGGACCCATTCTTCGAAGTCGGCGATGATGTTTTCGGGGAGTTGCCCAGTGGGGGGCATCTCGTAGCTGGCGTAACGAAGGGACTCGAGGAGGAGGCTGTCGTCGGGGCTTCCAGGGATAATGGCGGGTCCGGAGTCGCCTCCGGTTTTCCAGCCGGCGGCAGAATCGAGTCGCAGTCCGCCCTTGATCTCACCTTCGGAGGAGTGGCACTCGAAGCAGTGCTTGACGAGAGCGGGACGGATGCGGGCTTCGAAGAATTCGAGGTCCTGCGGGCTGATCGATTCGTCAGCTGCCCTGAGTGCCGGGGCAGCGAGGAGCACTCCCCAGAAAGGGACGACGAGAGCGATGCAGGAAGCGATCTTGGCCATGACTCGGGGGGGACTGAGGTCGTCGGCGGGTCCGAGGTGACCCTCAGTCTACCATCGACGAACATCGATGCGTAGCTGTGTCCAGACGGGGTGCGATGATCGGTGACGAGTGATCGCCGAATTGCGGGGTTCTGCTTGTCAGTCACGTGGTGAGGCCGTAGTTTGATCGGCATCTCTTCTTGCCACTCGATTCCGAGCTGAACTCTCATGAAAACGATTCGCCAGGGCGTTTTCGCTGCGGTTGTTGTGTTGCTGTGCGGTTGTCCGGGTGGAGAGATCGCTTCGCCGCCTGATGCGACAGCTTCCGGAAGTGGCACCGGTTCCGACAGCGGTTCGGCGAGTGAACCGAATGCTTCCGGTGTGAATGGGGCGGGCGGTGCCGGAAATGCCTTCTTGCCGGGAGGGGGTGGAGCCGGTACCGGCGGCGGGCGAAGTGCGCAGTACGCGTCGTCGGTGCAGCAGATCCGACGATTGCTGGGGGAGATGAGCCAGGAGTACGAGGGGCTGGCAGCGAGTGGACAGTCGAGTGTGCAGATCACCCGGACTCCGAAAGCGGCGGAGGAGATGCGGGCGGCTGTTGACGGCCTGACACAGCGAGGCCAACCCGCGGTCGAGGTGGCGCGTCAACTGAAGTCGGGGGGTCTGGAGCCGCTGGCGGAAGCG
>CAZUXX010000004.1:15906-21037 GCA_964624215.1 uncultured Planctomycetaceae bacterium | reverse complement strand
CTTTTACCGGAAGTACGACACATTCGGACCGGGAGCGTTTCAGAGCGAGGGGATCGAGACGGGGATCTCGCTGGCGCGTCAGGCGCTGCGTCATCTGCAGGAGTCTCTTCCGGAAGCGGAACGGGTCGCTCTGGGGGCTCCGGCGTCGATCGGTCGCGGGCCATCGGTCAACCGAGACTTCGGTCTTGTGCTCCAGTGGGGCGTGAATCCGGAGATGTATGTGGCCCGTCTTTCGTCGAACGCTCCGAAGAAGGTTGCGTGGCGGGTCGAGGCGGACCCGGCAACGCATGCGTGGGAGTTCCCTTCGGAGGTTCGTCTGGGGATGACGATTCCGTTTGCGGCGGCGAGCGGTCGTGGTTTCCAGACGCCGATCAAGATTCTGTACCCCGACCGCCCGTCGGTGTTCGTTGGTCTGGGACTGAATGACCAGGCGAACCAGCAGCGGCACGTATGGGACCTGGCGGCAAGGAAGCGAATCGGCAGCATCAAGAAGATTGCTTTGGGGGGGAGTGAACTGCAGGCACTCAGCCCGGACGGGAAATACTTTGCAGCGCAGGTGAGCGGCAGCGACATCGTCGGGATCTATGACGTTGCTGCGGAACGTCCGGTGGCCCAGATCAACTCGGGGAGCAGCCGGGATGCCGGTCTGATCTCGTTCGGTGCGGGGAACCGACTTTTGGTTCTGCACGACAGTTCTCTGAAGGTGTACAGCGTTCCTGGAGGGACACTGGAGCGTGAGATCGAGGCAGCGGAGGGGCTGCGGTGGGCCGGCTGGGTTCCGGGGCGGCCGTGGTCGCTGAGTCCGGGGGGCCGGTACCTGGCGATTCCGGATCAGCGCGGCTTCCAGACGGGAGCTCTGATCATCGACATTGTGAGTGGTGAGCCCGCGGGTCGACTGATTGCTCCGGAGGAGATTCGGGGTTCGGCCCAGGTATCTGTGGGCTTCTCGCCGGACGGGCAACGGCTGGCGTTTCTGGTGGATGAGCACTCGACGACGCACCTGATGATCTGGGATCTGGCGGGGGGCCGGATGGTGTCGTGGTCGCAACGGGAAAGCGGCAACCTGTCTCAGAGTGTGGAGGGGGACCGGGAGTACACGGGGGCCTGTGTGGACTGGTTTCCCGGTGGGGATCAGATCCTGCTGTACGGGAGGGTGGTGTTCGACGTGGAGTCGCAATCGATCACCAGGACCCTGCCGGGGAAGGGATCCTTCCGGATCGGCCTGATGGGACGGGACAAGATTGCTGTCCCGAAAGAAGATGAGCTGGTGCTGTACGATCTGGCGACAGTGACCGGTGCCACCGAGGAGTGGCAGAAGAGGACGGTTCCGACAGAGTCGCTAATTGTGAACGAGGGTGCCCCGGATCCGGCCGAGCGAGTGGCTGACCGGTCGTCGATGCAGCAGCCGGGACTGGAGCCGGCGGTTGCGTTTTCTGCGGATCCGGGGGGATCGGCGATGCCGGCAACGACTCAGCCGGTCTCACTCGGGGGCGGAGTGCTGACGTATGCGGCGGCCGCGGCGAACGGATCGCGGGTGGTGGCGGGCTTCGTTTCGGAGAAGCCGTACATCACATACGGCGTCACGCATAACGCGGATCGACTGGCAAGCTGGGTCGAGCACTGGCAGCCGGGGGCGTCGAGTGCAACGCGGGTGGATCTGCCGGAGGCGTTGACGCTGGAAGCGGTGTCTTGCTCGGGGGATCGCGTGGCGCTGCGGAGTCTGGACGGTTTTCAGCGAGTGGTGGTGTGGAACCTCGCCACCGGGCGCAAGGAAGTCGGGTTTGTGCCGTACACGGAAGGGAGTTCGAAAGGGAGCCCGGTGTTCTGGGTCGGGTTGCCGGGTGACACGCGACTCTTGTCGCTGACGGAGGGACGACTGACGGCGTGGGAGATTCCGTCAGCGAAGGCTGAGTGGGAGATCGCCGCCGGGTCGGTGTGTGTTCCGGCCTTGAGTGCATCGGGACGGTATGTCGCGGTGTCGGATGGTGAGGCGGTGCGGGTGATCGAAACGGAAAGTGGTCAGGTCGCGGTCGAGACACGACTGACGGAGGAAGACACGGTCGTGACAGGCCTGGCGTTCGATGAGACGGGGGAGCAACTTGCGGTCGTGGGGACGGCGACCGGATACGGGCGGATTTCGGTTATCCGCTGCGGGACCGGGGAGATTGCGTCGAGCTTTCTGATTCCTGTGGAAGCGAAGCAGGTGCAGTGGCTGACTCCCGAGTTGCTGCTGCTGGATGGTTCATACGCCGTGGGTGTGCCACAGCAGGCGGTGGTGTGGGTTTACACTCTGAAGCGGGGGTCGCACGTCGTCAGTCATGCGGGGCCGGCTCATGCGGTGATTGAAACGGATGCGAGCCAGCGGAATCCGATGGGGGGTGTGATTCGGTTGCCGGATGTAGCGCTGACGGCGGCGCTGGCTTCGGGGAAGCAGCCGGCGCGGGAGTTCGTTCTGCAGCCGGGTGAAAGTGTTGCGCTGGATGTACAGGTGACGGCACCAAATGTGAGTCATCTGGATCAGCAAGTGCGGGAGTCGTTGACTCAGCGGCTTGGCGATCGGGGGATCACCGTCGCTGCAGGGGCTCCACTGACATTGAAGGTGCGGGGGACGTCGGGGAAGACCGGTGAGGGGATTGTGATCGGGCTCCATCGACTGGCGAGTGGACGGAGCGATCTCGACGAGCAGCACGTGACGTGGACGCTGAGCCTGGAGCGGGGCGAGGAGGTGCTGTGGCGGGAGTCGTACCGGAGTACGAATGCAGGGGGATCGCTGAATATTCCGGAGGGGACGCCGGCCAGCCAGATTTTGTCGCTGGCCGAGCAGCAGTTGGCCGAGCAGATGTGGAAGCGGGCGACAGCTTCGCTTCTGGAAGCATCGCCGCCGGCGTATGTGTTTGCGGCGTCGGCGCGGGAAGGCCTGGGGTCAAGCGAGCTCAGCGTCTCCGGTGGCGGTTTGGCGGGCCGGTGAGGGGCGCGGCGAGCCAGGCGATCGACGTGTCTGAATGAGTCGACCGGCGACCGCTCTTCTGCCTGTGAGGCGCGGGTGAGGGCCGGTGGCGGTTTCCCAAAACAGAAACAGCCCTAGTCATGCGAGCATGACAAGGGCTGTTTTATCAAGACGCTGTGACAGTCCTAGAGGTTGCCGAAGTCGATCTTCGAGCCGCCCTCTTCAGGGACGGCGGGATCTTCACCGGCATCGCCTTCCGCTGCGTCGCCGGTTCCTTCGGCTGCGTCACCTGACATTTCGCCCTCGCCGGTATCGGCGTCGGGGGTGTCGGTTGCTTCGGGGACTTCTGCCTCGGATGCCGAGTCTGTTGCGGGCGGGGTTTCGCTCTGACAACCGACGATGAACAGACCGAGTGCCAGCAGGCAAGTGACGGTCATCAGGGACTTTACGAGACGTATCATCGCAGACCTCTTCAGTGAAAATGTGTACGTGCGTGCCGCTCTGATCCGACACCGGCTGCGAGGACAGCGGGTGACGTTTCCCCGGCGAGACTCCGGGAAATGCCTGGAAAGGCGAAGAACACCGATCCCGACGGTGTTCTGGAGCCCGGGAGCGCTCGTTTTTCACCGGCTCCAGCGGCGGGTATACTCATGAGACTGTAGGCGGGGCCAAAATTCCAGCCAAACGGGGTTTGGGGGTCAGATTCCGGGAAACTTCCGTTCGATTATTCCCCGGCGGGCCCATTTTCCCTGTTTTACCACCCGGGCAGATGGTCGCGGGAAGGGCCTGCCGAGAGGCTGCGGTGCGTACGGGTACGGGTTATCGACCGTTGTTGATGCAGGGGCCGCGTAAATGAATCACTCCACAGACGAAGGCGATTCCACCGTTGGCGAGTCTCGTCTGGAGCAACTGATCCGCCTGCTCAGGGAAGAGGGGATCGACGAATTGCGGCGAAGCGTGGAAGCGGCGGGAACTCCTCGTGAAGCGGCGGCGGTGTACGCAGAGATTGCTTACAAGGCGTACTCCGAGCAGCGGGATGTGGTCGCCATGACGGCGGTGTCTCATGCGGCGATCGACTATTGCCTGCAGGTTGCGTCGCGGCGGGCCCGTGAGGATGCCGAGCTGGCCAACTGGCTGCGGTCGACGGCGAAGACGATCGCGTTCAATCTGTCGGCGAACTGCTGGCCGGGGTGGCAGGAGGAGGGGATTTCGCTGACTGAAGAGGACCAGCGGGTCGGTTACCAGGCGGCCCGACTCAACCTGCAGCTGGCCCAGGAGCTGGACAAGCCGGCGGACAAACAGGCGGCGGCGCACTGGCTCCTGGCGGCTCATCTGCTTGCGCTGGGGAACACCGAGGAGGCCCTGAGCCATTTCGAGCAGGCGGAAGCATTCGCGAAATCGGCGCAGGACCCCGCGGCGGCGGCGATGAACCGTGGATACGCGGCGATTGCCCGGAAGATTCAGGGGACGGCTGCGGAGGAGGCGGCCCAGGCGTATCAGTCGTCGGTGGCTGAACTGCAGCAGCTGGATCATCCCGATGCCGGCTTTTACGCCGAGCAGCTGGTGTCGGTGCATCGGTACTTCCTGCGTTCCAGCCGGTGAATCCGGGGTGGCAGGGTGCTCACCCGCCGGGTCAACCGGCGAGTGAGTCCGCGGGAGATGGGTGGGAACTCTGAACGTGTCAGGGATTACTCGATACGGGCAACTTCTCCGCCGCGGATGGTGACGATTGCCTCCATGACGGCGGGATCGATGTTCTCACTGACGAATCTTACCGACCCGTCGCACATGCCCACGTTGCAACCTCCGGGGAATGAACTGCCGATGCCGTCGGGCCCGTTGATGTAGGGCTTCTGTGTGAGGGCGCGAATGGTGGCACGCCCCCCGGCTCCCCACGGGCCGAAGTCGCTGGAGGCCTCGCTGAACATGGCGGTGTTTGACGTGCCATCATGGATGTCGGCGATCCGGGTTTTGCGTCCGTAGGCAAAGACACCGGCCCGGGGATCCGTGACGGGAAGGGTCGGGCCATCCTTACCGACCCCTGCGAGGCCGACGTAGTGGGTGGCTCCAAAGGTTCGGTCGTCGATTTCGACCACCGGCTGCGGAATGTCGGGGTTGGTCAACACGTCCAGAACGAGCTGCATCGCCTGTTGGTTGTCAGGAGCCTTCCAGCCGGTTTTCTGG
>CAZUXX010000004.1:277-15896 GCA_964624215.1 uncultured Planctomycetaceae bacterium | reverse complement strand
TTCGAGATAGGGGAGGAGAGGGACGACCCAACTGAGTTCTTCTTCGGGATCGAGGCCGTCGACGGGGATCGTGGCTTCGGGAAAGGAGCCAAACGTCACTTCGTGGTTGTGCATGGCAATCGCGAGTTGTTTGAGGTTGTTCTGCGACTCGGTCCGACGTGCGGCGCGACGTGCGCTCTGGACTGCGGGGAGGAGGACCGCGACTCCGACGGCGCCGACGACGGCGGTCGAGGAGGGATCGCCGGCTCCGGCCAACGGAATGGGGAGCGATGCGCGGGAGGTGTAGTGGAAGCCTTCGTCGGTGACTTCGGCCGCCAGGACGTTGGGGAAGAGAGGGGCGGAGATGAGTTCAGCCGGGGGGATGTCTTCGATCCGGATGGGGAATTCGAAATCGGGGGGGAATTGTTGTGACTCGTTGAGGCCGATCTGGAGGAAGCTGACGGCGGCGGGAGCAAGGCCGGCGAGCAGTTTGACGATTCCCCGCGGATCGCGGACGGTGATCGCGGCGACGCGGTCAGGCATGGCATCGATGGCTTGCTGCCAGTCAGGGGACGGTTCCCACGCGGGGAGGACGCCGTCGCGGCGAAGGAGGAAGGATTCGACGACCTGCGGTGAGCCGAGGATGAGCCAGTCGTTGTCGACGCAGATGCTCTGACCGAGGGACAACGGGCCGAGGTTGAACAGGATGAGCGTGCGGCCGTGCTTTTCGACGCGGCGAGGCTTGAACTGTCCGTCGGATTGCTCGACGAAGAACTCCAAAAGGTCGTCGATCGCCTGAGAGAGGGTGTCTGCATCCTTCACCTGGATGGCGACACCGCTGCCCATGGCGAGGATGCCCTGGTTGGTGTCGTTCCATGCGACGAAGGTGCTTCCGAGCGATCCGAGGATCTTTTCGCGGATGCTGAAGCCGACCTGCTCGCGGATCTGTGCAATGAACTGGTCGAACTGGGCGGCTGCCTCCTCGTTGGGGGCAAGCTCGGCGACTTCGCGGATGATGCGTGTGAGCTCGTCGTAGAATTTTGCGGTGTCGAACGAGCCGGCAGTGAAGGTGGTGAGTCCGCTGGGGAGGGGCGGCAGATCGTCGAGTGAGACAGAGGCGTCGTCGGAGAGGCCGAGCAGACCGCGACGAGGGGCGGGAGCCTCGATCCAGGTTTCGCCCCACATGGCTTCGTCGCGGAATCCGGACAGACCGACGATGGCGTTGAGGCCATCGAGTCCGGCGATTTCGAGGAGTTGGCCGACGGTGACCGGCCGGGCGTTGCGATCGCTGGCCGGGATGGGGATGGGTGAGACGAGGTTGCGGATCGCCTGGACGTCGATCCAGCCACGCGTGGTGACTTCGAAGTCGCGATCGGCGTGCATGTACTTTGTCCAGAGGCGGTGCTGTGTGAGATCGGCTCCCGGACGGCTGCCGATGGATGCTGCGGCATCGACGGCACCGATTCCTGCGGTGATGACGAGATGACCTCCGTCGGTCCACCAGCCGATTTCGACGCCGGGGGTCCCCGGGAGATCGGCGGCTGTGACATTGAGGCCAGAGACCTCGCGCTGTTCGAATTCGATTTCGCCTTCGGTGGCTTTGCGGATGGCGTCGCCGATGCGGGTTTCAAACTCGGCGGCGTCGTGCAGGATGAGGATTGCCATGCCGCCGGGTCCGTTCTGCGGTGGCGTGACACTGACGGCCAGTGAGAGCCCGTGGCTGCGGAGGTGGAGAAAGAGTTCTTCGGCGAAGGCGAGGATGCGGGCGGCTTCTTCGTCGTGTGCGGCGGCCTGTTTGAGGGACTCGACGCTACTGGTGAGGATGTCGATCAGGCCGCTCTCGTGGAGCGACTTGTAGGCGGCAGTCTGTTGCCACGCCTCCTGGTGATCGTTGAGTCCATCGACGCTGAAATAGAGCAGGGAATCTTTGGGCAGGAGCTTCTCTGGGGGTGTGGGTTCCTCCGCACGAGGCTGAGCGAGCGACCAGCCGAAGCCGATGGCCAATGCCAGTGCGGCCCACATTCCGATCCATGCACTGTGACGTCTCACTCGCATTGCAGAGACTCCGAGAATGAATTGTCAGGCGAGCGGAGCCGGGCGGCTTCGCTCCAGAAGGGTGATGGCGTCAGTGTGCACACGCCGTTGCGATTTGTCGACGCCCGTCCCGGGTGGAGGGAGGCGTCATTCCCCCTGCAGGAGTGAGGTGGCGTCCCTGTCGACGCGTCCTGGCGTCTAGCGCGGCAGAGTCGCACGGCAGTGACGCCCCCCACCGGCGCAACACACTGAACTCTGAGGCAGATACGAACGGCGCGGGCCGAGATGCCAGAACAATTTCACGCGCCAAGAGAAATTCAAGAAGTCTCCGACCGCGAGAGCGGGTGTCTCGTGCGGTGAGCGGAGGGAGGGGTGAGCGAGGCCGGTCCGATGAGGGTCCGGTCGCCGGCGAGCGGTGAGAGCTGTACGCGTTCGTCGGTGTGCGGGGATCGGAGATGCCGCGGCGGGATGACGCCGCGGCGTATGAGAGACGTCTGGCGGAGGCGTCTCAACTTGAGGCGGGCAGGTGTCCTTCAGGCGGTTGGGCCGAGGCGTGGGCAGGGGGATGGGCAGCGTCTTTCGCGGGCCCGTGACCGTGCGGTGTATAGATGGCAACCAGGACAATTCCGACAGCGACGAGAGCGATGCCGACCCACAGGCGGGGATCAGGCCATTCCTGGCTGGAGCGGATCAGTCGTAGGATGACGAGATTGGTGATGGCGGTCACCGAGACGGCGCCGCCGAAGACAATGGGCATGACAAGCGCGGCGTTGCCTTTGGCCTTGATCATGGCGAAGGTGAGGGTGAGCGCTCCGAAGGCGCCGAGGGTTCCGGCGATGAAGCCCCACTTCATGGCGGGGAGATAGATGCCGGTGAACGAGAAGTTGTCGGGCGTCTGGGGGATGACCCTCATGCCGACGATCCCTCCGATGACACCCCAGACGAGGTAGGCCACGCCGATGAAGACGTAGGGCTTGAAAGGAGTCCACTGGGGTGGTGCGGTCTTGCTGCGGGATTCTCCCAGTGCTGGGCCATAGAGCCCCCAGAACAGGGCTGTGGCCAGTGCGAAGGCGATGACGAGTCCCTTTTCTCCCATTTTGATTCCTCCGGTACAGCTCCGCCGGTGCGGGGCGGGGTGATGATTGCAGGGGGTGGCCATCGTAGCGGACGACCGGGGTGGCCGCACGCGCCGCTGATTCCGACGGACGGGAAAGGTGTTTTCAGACCGGTCGGGGTGCATCAGCATTCGCTTGCGGAACTGAGCGACGACAGGCCAGACTGAACGGCGAGTCTCCGCGCGGCGTCGTTTTTCCACGATCGGGAGAGCGTAAACCGGCGGAATTCAGGGGTTCAGGGAGATCCCGGCACGTTCGGCACCGTATCTGCGAACCTGTTGGTTCACGAGGGATCCAACAAGGTATCGGTGCGGCGTTGCCGCGTGTCTGACAAAGGCCCGGTCGCAGGAGACCGGATTGACCTGGGGCACCGGTCGCCGCTTAACAACAGGGAGCAGGGAAACCTGCCGAACACGTACAACTCAGAGGAGATCATCATGAAAGCTTTTCTGACAACCATGGCGCTGGCCCTGACAATGGTCTTTGCGACCGGGACGGACAATGAGACCGAAGGGCGGTGGCGTCGCGGCTACAGCTACGGGTATTACGGCGGATATTACACGCCGTATTACGGCTACTCGTACCGGCCGTACTACTACCGACCCCATTACGGCCACTACCACGGCGGCTGGTATGGGGGGCGCTACCATGGCTATCGTGGACGGCATCGCGGCGGAGTGGGGCTGTACTTCCGCTTCTGAGGCCGGAGAGGGATCTCGCAGGCGCGGCCCGCCGCAAGGCGGGCCGTTTTTCTTTGCGCCGAGTGGCGAGAGGACTACGATCTTTCGATGCGCGTCGTATTGGCCATGAGCGGAGGAGTCGACAGCTCGGCTGCGGCGTATCTCCTGCAGCAGCAGGGATACGAAGTGGTCGGGTTGTTCATGCGTTCGGGGGCAGCGGAGGAGGCGTGCGCGAGCGATTCGCTGTTGCCACTGGCGAATCCCAAGCCTCACAAGCAAGGCTGCTGCAGTGCTGCCGATGCCGCTGATGCGCGTCGCGTCGCCGATCGGCTGGATATTCCGTTCCACTCGATCAACTTCGAGCGCGAGTTCGGACGCATCAAGGATTACTTTGCTGATGAGTATCTCGCCGGGAGGACACCGAACCCGTGCGTGATGTGCAACATCTGGCTGAAGTTTGGCCGGCTGTGGGAATTCGCCCAGCAGATCGGAGCCGAGCGAATCGCGACGGGGCACTATGCGCAGATCGTGCGTGACGACTCCGGGGGGGTGTCGCTGCGGCGGGGAGCCGATCCCGGGAAGGATCAGAGTTACGTGCTGTTCGGGATCGAACGGTCGTTGTTGGGGCGGATCCTGTTTCCGGTGGGGGAGCGTGAGAAGGCAGAGATCCGTGAGCTGGCTGCCCAGGCCGGTCTGGCGACGGCGAGCAAGCCGGACAGTCAGGAGATCTGTTTTATTCCCGACAACGATTACGCGGGGTTTCTGGAGCGTTACCGGGGTCGTGCCGAGACGTCTGGAGAACTGGTGGACACTGCGGGGAACGTGGTGGGGCATCACGCGGGTTACGAGCGGTTCACGATTGGCCAGCGCAAAGGGCTGGGGGTGACGTTCGGGTCTCCGCGATTCGTGGTGCGGATCGAACCTGACTCGCGACGGGTGGTGATCGGGACGCGAGAGGAGCTGGGCCGGCAGTCGCTGATGGCGGGGCGGATCAATCTGTTGACAGAGGAGCCGATCGACGGGATCCGGTGCAAGGCGCAGATCCGGTCCCAGCACACACCGGGAGCCTGCACGGTCGAACTGGTCGGCGAGAGCCGGATGCGGGTGACGTTCGACGAGCCTCAACACGGAATCGCGCCCGGACAAGCGGTCGTTTTGTACGACGGGGATCGCGTCCTCGGGGGCGGCTGGATCGAGGCCGAGTGGGAGTAGAACCCTGTCCCGGCGGACGGTGGCCTCAGAGGAGTTCTTTCCAGACGCGGCCGAGATAGTCGGGCAGGTCGGAGGAGATGAGCCCGGGGAGGGAGTGGTCGGCGGCAGCCAGGTCGCCGGCGCGTCCGTGCATCCAGGCTCCGAGTCGGGCGGCCTCGAGGCAGGAGAGCTGCTGTCCGATGAGTGCGGCGATGAGTCCGGTCAGGACATCGCCTGTACCTCCGGTTGCCATTCCGGGATTTCCGGTTTCGTTCAGGAAGACCTGTGAGCCGTCGGTGATGACGGTGCGGTCTCCCTTGAGCAGGAGCACGAGGCGATGACGGTCGGCGAATTCCTGTGCGAGCTGACGGCGGTTGGACTGGATGTCCCGGGTCGGAAGGCCGGTCAGACGTGAGAATTCCCCGGGGTGCGGTGTGAGCACGCGCGGGCCGTTGTGATTGGCGACGCTGCCGGAACTGCTGGCGAGTGCATTGAGGGCATCGGCATCGACGACCATCGGGCCGGTCCAGTCCCGATAGAGGCGGGTGACGAGCCGGGTGAGTTCGTCGGACTGGCCGAGTCCGGGTCCGATGGCGAGGACATCCATTGTTTGGAGTGACGCGTCGAGTTCGTCACCGGCGTGTGCGGAGAGACGCCCGTGCGCGTCACACGGGAGCGGGCGAACGAGCCACGCCGGTTCCGCCGAGGCGACGACGTCGGCAATCCGGTCGGGGACCGCCAGATAGACGAGGCCGGCACCGCCGCGGAGTGCGGAGCGCCCCGCGAGGATGGCAGCGCCACTCATGCCGCGACTTCCGGCGACGATCATGACGCGACCGAAGTCCCCCTTGTGGCCCTCGGGGGCGCGGGGCGGAAGGCGGGGCAGGTCGGCCGGGAGGGGAGGCTGATCCGTCACTGTGGCTGTTCGGCTTTCTTGCGAGCTTCGGCGAGTTCCGGCTCGGCTCTGGTGGCGAATTCACTGCCGGGGAACTCGTCGATGAGCGTCGTGTAGGTCTTGACGGCTCCGTCCCACCGCTCGAGCTTTTCGTCACACTTTGCTGCCTGGTAGAGAGCGGGCGCCTGCAGTTCGGGATAGTCGTAGTTCGCGTAGACCTTGTAGTACTCGGTGAGCGCCTGCTCGTACTGCTCTTGAAGGAGGTAGCTTTCGGCGATCAGCAGTTGAGCCTGTGCGGCGGTCTCGGTGCGGCGACCGGTTTCGGAGTCGACGACGCGTGCGAGGACGGTGCGGGCTTCTTCAAAGCGGGACTGTCTGACGAGCCTGCGTCCGAGGATTTCATCCGCCTGGTACAGGTACGGGGACTGGGGATCCTCTTCGCGGAAGCGTTCGATGACGGCGTCGACTTGGTCGTACTGGCGCGCATCGAGATAGGCCCGGGCCAGGAGCAATCGCACACTCGGGAACCAGGGAGCGTTTCTGATTGCGGGGTCGGTCGACTGGTGCAGTGATTCGAGTTTTTCGGCGGCCTGCCGGGGGTTCTGCGACTGCAGCAGGGCCTGGCCGAGGCGGTAGGAGGCGTAGCCGGATTCTTCGCTTTCGGGAAAGCCTTTCTGAAGGTCGCGAGCAAAGCGGACAAGAGCCTCCCAGTCCTCCTGATCGGCTGTGATGTCGAGGAGCAGGACGAGGGCGCGGTGCCGAACGAAGTCATCCGCCTGGGCGGACTTCGCCAATTGCTCGAGGGCCGGTTTCGCTTCGTCGACGCGTTTGGAGAAGAAATCGCTTTCGGCGAGGTAGAGACGGGCATCGTCGGCATACTCGCTCCGGGGACGGATCGCGATGAGCTGTTCGAACAGGGTATCGGACCGCTCGTAATTTTCGGCGGCATAGTGCAACAGAGCCCGTTCGTAGAGCAACTGGTCGAGGTCCTCCTGCCGGGCGGCGGGAAGTTTTTCCGTCTGTTCGATGGCGACGGCGTAGGCGCTGTCGGCAGGTTCCCGCTGCTGCCGATCGCGTTCGAGGCGTGCCAGACTGCGAGCGGCGGCGGCGACAGTCGCGGCGACTTCGAGGTCCTCCGGTTCGGGATCGGTCACGGACGCGGGGAGTCGGTAGTGAGTGATGACATCGTTGAATGCGGTTGCGGCCGCATCGAGTTCGCCGGTTTGCCTGAGGGCATGGGCGTGCATGCGGGCCGCTTCGACCGCCTGGACCCGGGTGAGCGCCGGACGGCCTGAGAGTTCGGCGAATGCTTCGGCTGCTTCGGCATGCTGACCGGATTCCAGGAGGGCGTATGCCCGCCCGGAGTAGGCCGGGATTTCGAACTGACCGGCCCCGTTGTCGATGAGTGACTTGAAGAGTCGGGCAGCGCGATCCCACTGTTTGGCCTGATAGGCGGCTTCGGCGATCTGGTAGGTAGTCCGCTGGGCGAGAGGCCGGTCGTCGTCACGGAGCCAGAGTTCGCTGAGCGACTTGTCGACAGCCTCGGCATGATCGAGGCGGGCCTGTGCGAGGGCGAGCTGGGCGAGTGCTTCTCCGGTCTGGGGTCCGCCGGGGAAGCGGTCGAGGTAGAGCTGTGCCGTTTCGGCCGCGGACTCGTTGCGCTGGGCTTTGAGGAGCCCGCGGGTCTGCAGGATGAGAGCTTCGGCAAACTCGTTGTCGCCTTCGAGCCGCAGGTGTTCGACCAGGGGGGTGAGGGTGACAATCATGTCGGCCGGTCGATCGAGGCGATCCTGGGTGCGGGCGAGAAGCAGTCGTGCCAGCCAGGCGGTGCGCTGCACCTTTGACTGTGTCTGGACCGTGGAGAAGATGTCGGCGGCGCGCTGGTAGAGCGTTTGTGCGGCCCGGGGATCTCCTTCAATCTCGTCGCCGCGCGCCATGTCGATGCGTCCACGGAGCAGGTCCTGCAACAGGGTGAGCCCGTGCTGCGGGAAGCGTTCGCGAAACTGCTCGTCGAGTTGCGCAGCCGTGTCGAGATCCT
This sequence comes from uncultured Planctomycetaceae bacterium, assembly GCA_964624215.1. Classification (GTDB taxonomy): domain Bacteria; phylum Planctomycetota; class Planctomycetia; order Planctomycetales; family Planctomycetaceae; genus CAZUXX01. Next base: position 7,964 of record CAZUXX010000004.1, on the reverse strand, counting down.
TTGCCATGAGGGCCGTTTCGGTGGCAAGGTGGAGTGCATCTGCGGCGAGCGGGCCGGGAGGAGTTTCGTTGGCGATCCTGAGGAACTCCTGCTGAGCGACGTCGTATTGCCCGGCGCGGAGGGCGGCATCGGCCCAGTGGAAGCGAGCGCGACTGGCGGAGGCCGGGTCTGTCTGTCGCCCGGTCAACTCGCGGAGCACTTCGGCGGCGGCGGTGAAGTCACCGCGGGACTTGTGACTCATGCCGATCCAGAAGCTGGCTTCGTCCTGCTGAGCCTCGGACTGGGCTGCACGTTCGAACCGCCGGATCGCCTCGTCATAGTTTTCGAGACGGTAGAGGGCATAGCCGGCGTTGAGGTCGGCCAGGGGAACGAGGGGACTTTGAGGGAAATTGTCCCGCAGGGCATCGAAGGCGGCGGCAGCCTGTTGAAACTCGTTGGCACCGTAGTGCATCTTGCCGAGTTCGAGCTGGGCATCTGCGGCGCGGTTACCGGTTTGCTCGGAGACGAGAGCGGTGTAGATCTGGCAGGCCTGCTCGTTTTGTCCGTCGAGTTCGTAGGCCTTGGCCTGGAGGAAACGGGCGTCGTCCTTCAGGCGTCCCTGGGGGAAGCGGTTGGTCTGCAGGCGGAAGGTGGCGATGGCTGCAGCGGTGTCGTTCATCCGCAGCTGTGTTTCTCCGAGATAGTGGAGTGCCCATTCTGCCAGTTCGTGTTCGGGATAGGCGGAGATGAAGCGGTCGAGTTCGTTGCGGGCCTGTTCGTTGTCCTTGAGGAAGTAGCTGCTCTCCCCGATGCGATAGAGTGCGAGGGGGAGGTCGGGGTGTCCGGCGTGGCGGTTGACGAAGGTCCGGAAGACGTCGCGGGCTTCGTCGAACTTCTGCTGATGCACGAGGGACTGCCCCAAATACAACCGTGCCGCGGGCGTGCGCTCGTGATCGGGGTAGTTGCCGAGAAACTTGCGGAACTCGGCTTCGGCCTGTGCCCAGCGCTGCTGCTTGTAGAAGGTGTGAGCGACGTTGTAGTCACCGACGGCGTCGGCGCGGGCGGTCGCGGTCGCGGTCGCGGCGAGAACAACCGTGAGTGTGAGACCTGAAACAAGCCTTCGCAGTGAGCGGGTCGAGAGGCGGAGTCGGGTCGAGACACCGGATCGTGTAGTCACTGACATTTCCCAGAAACCAGTCAGGGCAACGACGGACGGATTCGGCGATTATAGAGCCTGTTGAGGATATTGGGGGTGGTGTTCCGGGGACAATTGGTAGCCGGGGGAGGAACGCGATGGACGCGGTCAGTGCGGGGATGGTCCGTGGACGCGGCTCACGTCACCCGTCTGCGCGGACGGAGGGTGCTGAAGTCGCCGCCCCGACGCCGGCGGGCGACTATGTCCGTGAGAGATCATGAGCCTCAGAGAACTTCGGGGATGTAGTTTCTGAGGAAGGCGTGGCTCTGGCGGAGCGAAGCCACGCGAGTGTCGAGGTTTTTCTCGTAGGCGCGGTCCTCGACTTCGACGCAGACCGGTCCGTCGTAGCCGATGTCGGTGAGGACGGAGAAGTAGTGGCCCCAGTCGACGTCTCCGAGGCCGGGGAGTTTGGGTGTGTGGTAGTCGTTGGGGTGTGCGAGGATGCCGACGTCGTTGAGTTTTTCGCGGTCGACGCGGACATCCTTGGCGTGGGCGTGAAAGATGCGGTCACGGAACTCCCAGAGGGGGCGGACCGGGTCCATGTGCAGCCAGACGAGGTGGGACGGGTCGTAATTGAGGCCGAAGTTTTCTGCGGGGATGTCGTTGAACATGCGTCTCCAGATGGCGGGGCTGGTGGCGAGGTTCTTGCCACCGGGCCACTCGTCTTTGGAGAAGAGCATGGGACAGTTCTCGATGCCGATGCGGACTCCGTGGTCGGCGGCGAACTGGATCAGCGGCCTCCAGGTGGCGAGGAACTGCGGCCAGTTGTCGTCGACAGATCGGGTCCAGTCGCGGCCGATGAAGGTGTTGACGCGGTCGAGGCCGAGCTCGCGAGCGGTGGCGATGACACGGCGGAGGTGTTCGACGGCGGCCTGGGCTTCGGCGGCGTCGGGGGCGAGCGGGTTGGGATAGTACCCGAGTGCACTGATTTGGACGCCGGTTTCCTCGACGAGAGCGGCGATTTCTTCGGCGTGCTGCTGGTCGAAGCTGGTGCAGTCGATATGGGTGATGCCGGCGTAGCGGCGTGTCGCCTTGCTGGGGGGCCAGCACATCACCTCGACACAGTCGTAGCCGATGCTGGCGGCGATCTCGAAGACGGACTGCAGGGATTCGTCGGGGAGGATGGCAGAGGCGAAGCCGAGTTGCATGGGAGACTCCGGGGCGGATTCAGTTGACGAGCACGCTCCAGAGGACGCCGGCGGCGATGGCGGAGCCGATGACACCGGCGACGTTGGGAGCCATGGCGTGCATGAGGAGCATGTTCTGCGGATCTTCCTGCTGGCCGACGCGTGCGGAGTCGGGGACGGCGGAGACTCCGGCGGCTCCGACGAGAGGATTGATCTTCTCGGTGAGGAAGAGGTTCATGACCTTTGCAAACAGGACCCCGCCGGCCGTCGCGACGGCAAAGGAGGCGGCCCCGAGCGCGAAGATCTGCAGAGACTGGGGTGTGAGGAAGGTGCGGGCCTGAGTGCTGGCCCCGACGGCGAACCCGAGGAGGATGGTGACAATGTCGATCAGCGAGGTCCGGGCGGTGTTGGCGAGCCGGTCGGTGACGCCGCATTCCTTCAGGAGGTTCCCGAAGAAGAGCATTCCGAGCAGGGTGAGTGCTCCGGGGGCGACGAGACAGCAGATGAGGAACGCGGCGACGGGGAAGATGATTTTCTCACGCCGCGAGACCTCCCGGGGAGGCCTCATGCGGATGCGACGTTCCTCGGGAGTGGTGAGCAGCTTCATGATCGGAGGCTGAATCACCGGGACAAGTGCCATGTACGAGTAGGCAGAGATGGCGATGGCGCCGAGAAGTTCGGGGGCCAGTTGTGAGGAGAGGAAGATGGCGGTTGGGCCGTCGGCACCGCCGATGATGCCGATCGAGGCTGTCTGTTCGGGTGTGAAGCCGAGCAGAAGCGCTCCAAACAGCGTCAGGAAGACACCGACCTGCGCGGCGGCTCCGAGCAGGACAAGACGCGGGTTGGAGAGCATGGTGGAGAAGTCGGTCATGGCCCCGATGCCGAGGAAGATCAGCGGGGGGAAGAGACCGTATTTCACGCCGAGATAGATCTGGCTGAGGACGCTGGCGCCCTGGAGTCCGCCGGGCCCGGTCCAGTCGTCGTAGACGCCGAGCGCCATGGTCGGGTCGTAGGGGATGTTGCCGACGATGATCCCGAAGCCAATGGGGACGAGCAGAAGCGGCTCGTAATCTTTGATGATCGCGAGCATCACGAAGGCGATGCCGATGAGGATCATGACGCCGCTGCCGACGTCCATCTGCGCGAAGCCGGTCGATTTCAGAAATTCGACGAGGATGTCCATCGGGAGCTGATTCTGAAGTGGAGGCTCGGCAGAAGATCGCGGAGAGGTTGTTCAATCGCGGTGGCGCGTGTGATGCAGGGCCATCCCGATCGCGGCAATGAGCTCGTCGGAGAGTCCGCTGGCGGCGGGTCGTGATGCTCCGGCGGAGTGTTGATGTCCGTGATGCGATTCGGGGAACCAGGCGTTGACGGTCTGGAGTATTCGGGGGAGTGCTCCCAGGAACATCGCGATGAGGATCAGGACGGCAAAGACGATGAGCATTCCCGTAATGGCTAACGGGAGACCCATCTCGATGGCGAGATCCCAGCCGGACTGCTGAGCGAGCAGGGTCGTGGTCATTCGCGAAGGTTCCTCCGGATGTGGTCGCGACGACTCGAAAGATCGGGGCGGGGGGTGGTTCCGGGAAGCGGCCGCTGAACCGGTTTTCGAAGAGCGACACTGTAGTGTGTCGAAATTGTGAACGCACGCGCCGCGGGGCTCTGAGTGGACACAAGGGGTAGTGGCCGGATCGAAGCAGTCGGGCGAATGCGGTAGCATTGTGAGTCATTCGACTCCGAGAGCGACCTTTGACTCGAGCAACGCGCATGATCCGTCACTGTCTGTTGATCGCTGCTATTGCTGTTTTGTGTGCCGCCGGTTGCGGTGGTGGTGACCCGGCGACGACGCCGAACGATCGTGACGTCACCGCCGACGCTGCCGATCCGACAGCGGAACCGGGTGCGGCGACGGCCTCATCGGCGGAACAGTCGGAGGGTGAGCGGGGCGGCTCAGCGATGGAACCGGTCGCCGAGGGGGCGAGTGAAGAACGTGCTCCCGATCCGTACACGGTCGAGTACGTGAATCCTGTGACGGCGGAACAGGCGGCGGAGGGCTGGATCAGTTTGTTCGACGGCCGTTCGCTGATGGGGTGGCAACTGACGGACGACCCGGCGAACTGGCGGGTGAGAGAGGGAGTGATCGTTGCGGATGACGGGCCCGTCGATCTGCTGTGCACGAGTGTTCCCTTTGCGGATTTCGAACTCGAGGTCGAGTACCGCATGGAAGCCGAGGGGAACAGCGGAGTCTTTCTGCGGACGGTTCCCGAGCCCGAGGACGTGATGGCGGACTGTTACGAAGTGAACATCGCGGACTCTCATCCGGACGGGTACACGACCGGTTCACTTGTCGGCCGTCAGGCGACGGAGCAGCCGGTGCCCGGCTCGGGTGACTGGAAGACGCTGCGGATGACGGCAGCCGGGAACGAGTTCCGGATTGCGGTCGAGGGTGAGGAGGTGCTGACGTACCGGGACGAGAGTGATTCGGCGCGGGCGTCGGGGCTGATTGGACTGCAGAAGAACCAGGGCCGGATCGAGTTCCGCAAGATTCTGCTGCGTCCGCTGGGGATGACGGAGCTGTTCAATGGAGAGGATCTGACGGGATGGCGCGTGGTGCCGGGGCTCAAGAGCGAGTTCACGGTCGAGGAGGGGACGATCCACGTGGTGAATGGGCTGGGTTTTCTGGAAACCGAGGGGACGTGGGCGGATTTCGTCTTCCAGGGACAGGCGAAGACGAATGCTCCCGAGCTCAACAGCGGGTACTTTTTCCGAGCGCTGCCGATTGAAGAGGGCGGAAACTGCAACGGGTACGAGTGCCAGATCAGTAACGCAATCGAGGGGGATGATCGCCGTAAGCCGAAGGACGCGGGGACGGGGGCGATCTTCCGTCGGGCGAATGCGCGGTACGTCGTTCCGAATGACGGGGAGTGGTTTACGACGACGCTGATCGCGTCGGGTCCGCGGATGTGCGTGTGGGTGGACGGCTACCAGGTCGTGGACTGGGAGGACCAGCGGGCGGCTCACGAGAATCCGCGGCAGGGACGTCGACTGGAGGCAGGGCACATCGCCCTGCAGGGACATGACCCGACGACGGACCTGAACTTTCGCGGTTTGAGGATCGCGGATCTGGGAGGGGAGTGACGAGGGTCGTTTGCGGCGGGTTTCGTCGCTCCCGTCGGGGCTATTCCTCGTTGTGCTGCGGGTCGTCGATGGCAAGTTTCATTTCGTCGGAGTTGCCCTTCAGCTCCGGGGCATACATGGCGTAGGCCATGGTGGGAAGTGCGCTGAAGCGGCCGGGAGTTTCGGCCCGGACGCGGTAGCTGAGGGAGTGCTTGCCACGGGCGAGCCGTCGCAAGAAGAAGGCGACTTTCTCGTCGCGGAACTCGACATAGGCCCCCAGGCCGCCGGCGATGTATCCACTGCGGAGGTCGACCGGTTCGCATCCGGCGGCCTTGAAGTCTTCAAAGACGATGTACTCGTAGTCGTTCTTTGAGTCGATTTCGAGTTCGATTTCGATGAGGTCGCCACTGTCGACGGCCGCGTGCGGATCGAGTTCGACCCGATCGTACCTGAGTGTTTTCTGGCTGATTGCCTGACCTCGGTCTCCCTGAACGGTCGTCGTGGCGTCGTCGCGCTGGACGAGTTTGTAGAACTTGCGGTTGACCCGGATCTCCAATCCGGCCGAGGTGATGAACTCTTCGGTCGTGAAGTTCGTCAGCCACGCGTTGTAATACAGTCGGGAGCCTGTGCCGGCTGCACGCCCGTCTGCGGCAGCATGATCGGTCCGGCGGATTTCGATCGTGTGGTCGCCGGCTGAGAGTTCTTCGCCCTCGATGACGATGGAGTTGTCGAATTCGAAGAGGACGGCGGGGGTGATCTCGACCGATTTTCTGATTTCGCCGTCGATCACGACGGAGACGGTCATCTCCGGTTCGGCTTCTCCGGTAGCGATGAGGTAATCGGCAAGAGCCTCAATGCAGTAGGCGGTGTCGCGGGTACTGTTCCACCTGGTGGCGTGCTTGCGATTGTTGAGGAGGTACTTCACCAGCCCGGCTGCTTTCGGGTCCTGCGGGTTCACGGCCGTGAGGAGTCGCAGGTAGAAGGCGTTGGCCTCGATCTCCGAGCCATACCAGTACCACCAGTAGCCCTGGTTGGGGAGGTCGAGGTAGGCCGTCTGGTTTTCGTCGTCGACTTTCAGGAACTGATCGATGTTCCTTATGACGGTGTCCCGCTGTTCGACGGCGTTCTGAGCGTGAAGAGCCAGACCGAAGAGGGCCTGGGCATAGAGCGAGAGTTCGAGCCTGTCGCGGAAGAGGAACTGCTGCATTTCGTCGCTGGTGATGTCGGCATCGACGAGCACCATGTAGACGAAGGCGTCGATATTATCGGCGCGGAGCTTGAAAGGTTTGTCGGACGATTTGCGCTCGTCGTCGCTGAGCTTCTTGCGACGTTCGCCTTCCTGCAGAAGGGTGATCTGCTGCTGCTGGTAATTTTTCAGCCAGGTGATCCCGCGTTCGAGGACATCGGGGACGAGGGCAATGCCGTCGGCGCGGGCCCGCTGGAGACCGTGAACGACGACGGCCGTGGTGTGGGGATAGCTGCGTTCACCGTATCCGGAGAACCAGCCCCAGCCGCCGTCGGCGTTCTGCATGGCGGTGATGTCGCGGACGCCGAGTTTGACGAGGAGATCGACTTCGTCGGAGTCGAAGACGGGGTTGCGATCCCACCGTTTCCACTGGGCGGCGCGTTCGTCGGGGTCGCCGAGTTCCTGCGGATTGAGATTCACCCGTTTGTTGCGGATCTGGTCGAGGTCGAGGTTCATCCGTTTGAGGATGTTCCGGGTGATGACCGTGGGGACGAAGCGATTGAGGGTCTGCTCGGTGCAGCCGTAGGGATAGTCGACGAGGTAGGGGAGTGCGTCGACCATGGCTCCGGCGAGCGTGGGGGAGTAACGGATTTCGAGCCGGGTCTGGTCGGGCCGGCGGTCTTCGGGCACATGGACGTGAATGAGAGCAGACTCCTGGTCGGGCCGGATGACGCCGGTGAAGGATTCGGTTTTGAGTTGCCCGTGGACATAGACCGGGAAGGACTGCTGCATGGCGTCGGATTCTTCATCCGTGAGTGCCCTGGCCGTGATCTTTGCGGTGCCTTCGGCGACGGCCTTGAACCGCCATTCGACGCGGGCTTCTCCGTCGGCAGGGACGAGGACCGGGCGCGGGTTGGCGATGCGGGTGATCTGCTGGAGGGTGCCCCCTTCGACCTCGATCGAGACGGTGGCCTCCTTTTCTGTCTGGAGATAGTTGTGCACGATTGCGGAGAGGACGACTTCGTCGGTCTCGACGAAGAATCGCGGTGCCTGCAGGCGGACGATGAGATTCTTCGACGTGAC
>CAZUXX010000004.1:0-267 GCA_964624215.1 uncultured Planctomycetaceae bacterium | reverse complement strand
TTCGCGCGTCTGCTCTCCAACGCGTGTGCCGGCTCCCATTCCCCAGGCACGGATCTTCCAGGAGGTGAGATTCTCGGGCATGTCGAACGAGACCCGCGCGAGGCCCTGTTCGTCGGTGGTGATGGCAGCGTTCCAGTAGGCGGTGTCGGCGAAGGAACTGCGGACGGTGGGCTGGATCAATTCCGAAGCGCTCTCCGCAACGGCAGATTCGCCCATGTCCTGACGTGCCGCTGCCGGAGCCGGCGCTGCTGCGGGGGCGGCTCCCGA
>CAZUXX010000003.1:15978-23742 GCA_964624215.1 uncultured Planctomycetaceae bacterium | reverse complement strand
CAACTTAGGGTCCGCTGTGCGGACCAATGCATGTTCAGGAAGGTTCGTCCGGCAGAAGGATCGTCCCCCATTCCGATTTCGAGATGGTCCGCCCAGCGGACCCTACTTGGCTGGTTGGCGTGTGGAAGACCTCGTTGATCGTGCGGATTGGCCCAGACGAATACAACGAGGGATTTCGGGAGCCGCACGTCCGGGAGTTCGACGTCACCCGTAGGCCGATGAGGGGCTGGGAGGTGGTCGAACCAGATGGAATCGAGAACGACGAACAGTTGAGCCAGTGGATCGAGCGGGCAACGAAGTTCGTGAAGACGTCGCGAAGAAAGGAACCTTTCAAGAAACATGACGATGACACACCCGCCAACCATCCGAAAGCCCGGAGAAGGCCGTCGCATCGGTATCGTCGGTGACGTGTACCGCTTCCTCGCCACGGGAGAAGAGACGGACGGCAAGTACACCACGTTCGAGGCCGTTATTCCTCCGGGCAGCGGTCCTCCTCCGCACATCCACAGCCGAGAAGAAGAGTCGTTCCTCGTCCTCGAAGGTGAGATGACGTTCCAGCTTGGCGAAGACCGCATCGTCGCTGGAGAAGGCACGTTTCTGAACATGCCGGTGGGGAGCCTGCACTGCTTTAGGAACGAAAGCGACAAGACTGCACGACTGCTGATCTCCGTGGCACCTGCGGGGCTGGAGAAGATGTTCTTCGAGGTCGGGCAACCGCTCGCAGACGATGCAGAAGCCGCACCGCCGCCGAGTCAGGCCGACATCGAGAAACTGCTTGAAGCTGCGCCTCGCTACGGAGTCGAGATCAGGGTGCCGCACGACTAATCTTGCGATGGTGCGGTACAGTGTCCGATCAGTTCGGGAATGAGAACTGACTGCCCAACCTCAGCACGCACAAGACGAGCGGCGTAAGGGCAAAAAGGGGTTCTTCGTCCCTTTTGGTGGCCGGATTCTGGCAGGAGGTTGAGTTTGCTGCAGAAGAACAAAATGCGGGTGCGGTAGTTGGCGGAAGCCGCGGGCGGCGGATGTGATCGACTGAATACGGCTGTGGAACCCCTCGGCCAGGCCATTCGAAATGCGGTGACGGAACCACGCCAGCGACTTAGGCTCCTCTGTGCGGACCAATGCATGTTCAGGAAGGTTCGTCCGGCAGAAGCATCATCCCTCCATCTGCACATTGAATCCTGCCCATTGCAGTGGATTCACTCCTGCTTGTGCTCGTGTTCATTCGACAAACGCACAGGTTCAACAGCGCCTCCGCCCGTCGTGTGGCACAAAAAAACCGGAGAGCGAATGTGCTCTCCGGTCGGGATTTCCGAATCCTTCCGTGGCCCTGTTGCCACTGGCTCACCCGCACTCGTCGGGCGTCTTTAGCTCACGGGTCGTCTCACAGGCAAATTCATCACATTGCGGGCAAATAGCACCGACTCGAACGATCGATGCGTTCTACGCGAACTCCGGACGCCTGCGGCGGAGCTGGTCCTTGAGTCGCGAGACGATACTGCTGTGCATCTGGCTGACACGTGACTCCGACAGGCCGAGGGTCTGCCCGATTTCCTTCATCGTCAGTTCTTCGTAGTAGTACAGGATGACAATCAGCCGTTCGTTCCGGTTCAGCCCCTTCGTCACCAGTCGCATCAGATCCTGCTTCTGGATGCCACCGGTCGGATCTTCACCCTTCCCGTCCTCGACGACGTCGATTTCGCGAACGTCCTTGTAGCTGTCGGTCTCGAACCACTTCTTGTTGAGGCTCACCAGATTGACCGCACTCGCTTCGGCACGCATCTTCTCGAACTCATCGAGAGACATCTGCAGCTTCTGGGCGAGTTCGGCATCCGTGGGCGGACGACCCGTTGCCGCCTCGACCTCCTTGCGGGCCGCTTCGAGCTTGCTCGCCTTGCTGCGGACCAGACGCGGAACCCAGTCCATTGTCCGCAACTCGTCGAGCATCGCTCCACGAATCCGGGGAACGCAGTAGGTCTCGAATTTGACCCCGCGCTCCAGATCGAACGCTTCGATCGCGTCCATCAGACCGAACACGCCGGCCGAGATCAGGTCGTTCAGATCAACCCCGTCGGGCAGCTTCTGCCAGACTCGGTCGGCGTTATACCGCACCAGTGGGTAATACTGTTCGATCAGGCGGTTTCGCAGTTCCTCGTTGCTCTGGTCCTGCTTGAACTCCTGCCAGAGCTGTTGAATATCTTCCGTGACCTTGGTGGCCATGTCGTCCTCCATGACGTTGCGAAGCCGCTGGTCGGAGTGCTCCCGGCACGGCTGGTCCGGCGCTGCGTCCTGCAGGGCGCGGCAGGGCCGTGGGGGAGCGAACTCTCCGTCTCTTTAGAATCGGCAAACAGGAATTGAAGACTGAACTGGATTCCTACAACCGTTGAAATCGTGACAGTTTGACCTGGCGTCCCGGGCAAGAATCCGCCCGCAAACACCAGATCCCGTAAGGGAATGTTTTCATCGAAAGGGCAGCCGGCCATCGACGAGCCAGTCGGCTGCACGATCTGCCCGGGCCGCCTCGATGTCATCCGGGACGTTCTGCCCGGTGGTCCAGTAACTCACCGGGAGATCAGCCCGTCGCGATGCACTCAGCAGCGTCCCCGCAGCAGGTGCCTCATCGAGCTTCGTCAGAATCACCGCTGTCGGCTGGACCCGCCGGAACGTTTCGGCCGCCAGCGACAAACTCCTCCGGGAGCCGGTCAGACTCAGCACCAGATGAACCTCGTCCGTCTGGGCTGCCTGCAGAAAGCTCCGCAGTTCCTGGATCTTCAGATCATCACGGGGACTCCGTCCTGCCGTGTCGATCAGCACCAGATCCATCTCTGCAAACTCGTCGACGGCACTCCGCATCTCCCGGGACGAACTCACCACTTGCATCGGCATCCCGATCAGCTCGGCATACGTTCGCAACTGTTCCACTGCCGCGGTGCGAAAAGTGTCCACGGTAATGAACGCCACCTTCATGCGGTCCCGCAAACGGAAGTTGGCAGCCAGCTTGGCAATCGTGGTCGTTTTCCCCACACCCGTGGGCCCCACCAGGGCCACCACGCGGCGACGTCCGGGAGTCAGTTGAATCGCTCCGCAGCACCCCAGGAATTCGCCGGCTACAGCCCCGAATCGCTCCTGGTCCGAGAGCTCCGGGCGACCAGGCGAGACATTCCAGGCCGCCACAATCTCCCGGGCATCCTCCTCATCGACATCCTGCTCAATGAGGTGCGTGTACAACGAGAACGCATCGCGAAACGGAGTCTCTTCGACGTCGAGTGTCGCTTCCGTTCCACTGGTTGCCGACCTGACGACCGACGGAACTTGCTCCGTCGAACGACACGCGCCAACGTCCTCCTGAACGTCTTCGCAATCCATCGCCGTGATGCCTGCATCCTGCTGGAGCGGTGGATCGGCGCCGATGCCGGCAGTCAGTTCCGTTTCAAGCGTCGTGCGACACCACGGGAAGCGCCGCCGCCGAATCTCCCGATGGCCGAGGATGACTGCGTCCTCACCAAACGAGGAACGCACCATCGCCAGGGCCTCTCGGGCCGTCGCTGCGCGAAACGTGCGGATAGTGGACATGGCAGATCCCCGGATCATCGACTGACTGGCTCAGGAGTTGACGCGGGATTCGAGTGAATGCGACCGCCAGGGGAGGTAAGTGCTTCGGCCGACATTTCGGCGTGCAATCGCAATTGCTGTTCAGCAGGAATTTCCCGATGCCCCAATACGGTGGCATTCATGCCGACCGACTGCAGCAGTTGCCACAAGGCACTCCGGAACTCGCTGTGACACACGACCACCGGCCGGTGATCCCCGCCGATCAGACGCTTGAGTGCCTCGTCCAGTCGCACCAGCCACTCATCGCGACCGGGGGAACTGGCCGATCGACACAGGCGGGCCTCACTGGCCGCAGCCCAGCCGGCTGCCACCTCCGGAGAAACATCAAGCATCACACAGTGCAGAACTCCGTTGGAATCGACGTACTGGTCGAGAATCGTCCGCCGCAAAGCCAGGCGAATGCCGGCCACGAGACTCTCGAGCGAGTCGTTGTCCCCGACAAGGATCGACAGAGTCGAGAGAATGGTCTCCAGATCACGAATCGGCACCTGCTCTTGCAGGAGGGCAGAGAGCACCTGGTGAATCTGCCCGCCGGAAAGACGGTGCGGAATCAGTTCGTCAACCAGCCGCGGCGAGCGGACGCGCAGGTGCGCCAGCAGTTCGTGAACATGTTCCCGCGAAAGCAGTTCAGACGCATGTTGACGGACGGCGGCTCCCAGCACCTGTAGCACATACGTGCCGGGCTCAATGAGGCGATAACCCGCCTCACGGGCCGACTCGGCCATCTCGGGAGCAATCCAGACTCCCGGTTTTCCTGTCGCTGGCTCAATGCTGCTCACCCCTGCCAGCGTCTCACCGACGAACCCTTCATCCACCGCGAAAAGTGAATCTGCGTAGACCGTTCCGCGTGCCACGGCGACGCCTCGAAGCCTGACCGCAAACTCGCGCGGGTCGAGTCTCAGATCATCCTGGATCCGCACTTTGGGAAGCACGAACCCCAGCTCCGCCACGATGCGGTCCCTCAGTGCCGCGACACGGTCGAGCAAATCGCCCCCCGCCGACCGATCGGCCAGACGGACCAGCGAGACCCCCAGATCGAGCTGGAGCGGTTCGACATGAAGTCGCTCTTCCAGCGTCGTTGCACTCCGGGCCGGAGCAGGAGCCGCCTGGGGGACCTGCGCGTCGTTCCCTCCGGCAACAGCGTCGGTCGTCTCGTCATGCTCTGACGCCGACCACATCCAGAAGGCCAGCGCGGCACAGGCGGCCGCCAGACCGAACGTCGCGACCGGTGGAAATCCGCACAGCCCCATTGCCGCGAGGAACACCGCTGCAATGATCAGCGGAGTCGGGTCCCCGAACATCTGCCGCAGCACATCCCGCGACAGATCCGATTCCCGCGACGATCGTGTGACAATCACACCCGACGCCAACGAAATCAGCAGGGCCGGAATCTGCGAGACGAGCCCATCGCCAATCGTCAGAACCGCGAACAGCGACGCGGCCTCCGCCAGCGACAGTCCGTGACCGGTCACCCCCAGGACGATGCCGCCAACGAGGTTGATTCCGATGATCACCAGCCCCGCAATCGCATCGCCACGGACAAACCGGCTGGCCCCATCCATCGCACCGTAAAAATCCGCCTGCTCCGAGAGTTCATCCCGGCGTCGCCGCGCTTCTTCCAGTGTAATGAGGCCTCCGCCCAGTTCTGCATCGATGGCGGCCTGCTTTCCCGGCAAAGCGTCGAGTGTAAATCGTGCCGCCACTTCACCAATGCGGGACGCCCCTTTCGTGATCACGAGGAACTGAATCGCAATCAGGATCCCGAAAATCACCAGACCCACCACCGGAGACCCGCCGGCCACAAACTCGCCGAATGAGGCAATCACCGCCCCGGCAGCTTCGAGCCCCGTCTGCGGTGCATCCGTAAGGATCAGCCGGGTCGAGGCGACATTCAGCACCAGCCGAACGAGTGTCGTTGTCAGCAGCAGCGTCGGAAACGCCGTGAAATCACCCGGACGACCAATTCGCACCGTCTGCAGAAGAATCAGCACCGCTGCCGTGACATTGGCCACCAGCAGCATGTCCAGCAGGTCGCTGGGAAACGGCACCACGAGCGCCAGGATAGACGCCACCAGTACGATCGGAAGCAGCGCGCCAGCGGCATGCGACAGTCGACCGTCGGAGCCGTTCCCGGGCGAAGACATCCATGTCTCCTGACAAAGGGTTGCAGATTGACGCACTCGGCGTCGCGACGGGGTGATATCGGAACCGGTCCGGGAGTGTCCAGCCGATCAGACCGCCGAGTCACCCGGTCCGGCAGGTTCCGCATGCCGAATCCTCCCGCTGCGCAGGATCGGCCTGTCCCTCAGGTACGCAAACAGCGTTGCGGCAATCAGATCCGCTGTCGTCCCGGGGTTTCGCCGGTGCCCGTCAGCTCGCAACCATTCATCAAACTCGCGCTCTCTGGCAAGGCTCTCGCTCGTGTGCGGCCAGCCACGCGCAAGAACGTCTGCTGCTCGTCGCGAGGCCTCTTCGGCCAGCGCATTCCCGCATTTGCGGGCGATCAGCGAATCGGGCCAGCGGGCAAGGAACTTCAAGTGAAGCCCGATGATCGCCTGCAGCGGATCCCGCAACTGCCGCTGCAGTCCCACCAGTTCCGGAACTCCCACAGCGAGAACGTCGGTAAAGCCACTCGCGTATTGCCGCGCCACCCGGTCACGATCGGCAGCCAGTCGCATCAGTTCCACCAACGCTAATGTCGGACTCTCCGAAACATCGTGCTCGTCGATCTTCCCGAGTCCCCCCGGTGCAGCGATCCGGATGGCTTCTACCACCTCCTCGGCGTCCTGTTCGGTTAGTGAGGAAAGGACCGGAACGATCCCGGCTTCCAGTTGCTCCCCTTCCGGCACCGCAGCTAACGGGGCAATCAACAGGATGATGCCCAGATTGGCGTTACAGTCCGCAACTCTCCGGGACGCACGCACCGATTCCAGGACGGCCCGTCCCACGCCGGACTCCCGGCTGCGGGCCAGAATGGGAGCCACCGCATCCGCGGCAGCAAGCAGGTCGTGGGCCGTCATGTCGGCAAATGAAGCTCCGGGATGTACGTTCCCCGGCTTGGGAGCCAGCACCTCCAGGCGACATGCCTCGCGAATCAGCGATTCAACCCGCTGTGACAAGATGACTCCTTCGAACGATTCCGCCCTTGTTCTACCGGCACTTTCTGCGTGCTCCCGGGCGATCCCGGTCACAGGTTGAACAGACGGCGCGCATTCTCGGTGGTACGTGTTGCCAGTTCCGCTTCCGAGAGCCCGCATTGCTCTGCAAGACAGCGTGCCGTGTGTACCACATACGCCGGCTCATTCCGCTTCCCGCGATGAGGCACCGGCGAAAGATACGGAGCATCGGTCTCCACCAGCAGCCGATCGTGGGGAATCGTTGCGGCCGTTTCCCGGAGTTCGACATTCCGCTTGTAGGTCAGCATCCCGGCAAACGACAGCATCATCCCCAGCTCCAGACAACGCTGAGCCGTCTCACGACTGCCACAGAAAGAGTGCATCACTCCGGGAGGCAATCCCGACCGGGCTTCTTCGTCGAGCACACGCAGCACGTCAGCTTCGGCTTCGCGGCAGTGGACGATGAACGGCTTCCCGCGTTCCCGTGCGAGCTCGATATGCCGACGAAACCACAGTTCCTGCTCGTCAATCGGTGCATAGTCCCAATAGCAATCCAGCCCGGTCTCACCAATCGCCACCACCCGGGGGTGATCTGCCAGCTCGCAGACCAGCTTCCAGTCCTCATCGCCAATCTGGCTCACGTAGTTCGGCTGGATCCCCACGACCGCACGGACCTGCGAAAAACGCTCAGCCAGGTCGACTGCATTGCGACTCGTCGCCGCCGTGATGCCGATCGTGAGAATCTGTTCCACGCCGGCATCCACGGCCCGCTGGAGAACTTCGTCCAGGTCCTGCTCGAATGCCTGCTCGTCCAGATGCGCGTGGGTATCGATCAGCGACATAGAGAAGGTTTCACCGCACAAGAAAACCCGGGGGCACGTGCTGCCCTCCCGGGGTCAAACGTCAGAAAGAAGACCCACGTTCGGACAGTATCAACACTCCCCGTCAGTGGCAGCCGGGCAGGAGACAGCTGGGACCGATTCAGAACGGATGGCTCCCGCAACAGGCTCCGTCAGTGACCGGTGGTCGTCGT
>CAZUXX010000003.1:13216-15968 GCA_964624215.1 uncultured Planctomycetaceae bacterium | reverse complement strand
GAATCGCAAATCGGCCACAATTTGTGCAGATTCGTGATCTCGATCACTTCCTTGCAGTACGGCTGCATGTTGCACATCGCAAAGCGGCCGCCGCGGGCCTTCAGGCGGTTCCACAAGCGGAACATCAGTTCGATAAACGACGAACTGAAAAATTCAACATGCTCCAGATCAAGAGCAACCAGTGGCGGTTCAACTTCGCCGGCCTCGAGCAGCGCGACGCGGATCCCATCCAGCTCCGGTTCCGAGATGGCCTTCAGCGAAGGGTCAAACTCGACGAACGTCGCGTTCTCCACGCGAGTCAGTGTCAGTTTCGAGTCTGATGACATACGAGGTACTTGCTGTCCGCTGGAATCCGGGATCACACCGCTCCTGCATTGCTGCCGGATGCGGTCCACATTCGCATTCTGTTCGCTCCTTCGAGCCCGCCCTCGTTGACACGATCGCCGGGCATCTCCTGCAAGACCCCTCCTGCCTCTGCAGGTTTGACTGTGATCTCATCGTACCGTCATGACAAGGCCGGATCAAAGCTCCCCCAGCCGTTCAGCGACAATTCACCGGCACTGGTGACAACACCTTCACCCGGCACCGGTAGTAACGTTGCCGCGCCGCGTCGACTGCGGTTGCCCGCATCCCTTCCTCACCTCGCGCGGTCGCCCGGGAAGGACGGCCGCGCAATTGATTCTGCGACCTGCAGCCGGACTGGTTCGACCGTTCCCTTCGACTCCGCACATCACCACGGCAGCAAACTCCAGCGATGGCAGGCCCTCTCACATCATCCAGATCACTCGCTGTATCCCGCACTTGACGCAACAGTCGGTCAAGATACGATTGGGTTGGATCTGCTCATCCATCCTGCTCTCCGGCGGGGCGAAACGAGTGGACGCCGCGTTCTGCACCGGAATGGTCCGGTGAGATCAGCCTGCGCGTCGACGAGTGCCCTACGCCGTCTCCTGCAGTGCTTTTGAAAGCCCCCCTAGGCTGCGCGGCGCGACCAAATCAGCCGTAGGTAGGGACGGCAGGAGTCACGGCAATGTTTGCGTTCGGTCCGACTCAGATGGTGATCCTGGCACTGGTGGCCCTGTTGCTGTTTGGTCATCGACTGCCCGGAACAATGCGATCCCTCGGCCAGAGCATGCGGGCGTTTCGCGAAGGCATCCAGGAGCGAGACGTTGAGGACGCCCGCTCCGAAGCGCATACTTGAATCCCCCTGTTCCGGTGAGCCACGTCAACCACTGTGAGTTAAATGCCCGCGCACACCAGGTGCGCAATCAGCGGAGTCGAAGTCATGATGGGCGTGAATCCATTCGAAATGATGTTGCTGGCCCTCATCGCCTTGCTGTTGTTCGGCAAGCGACTTCCCGAAGTGGCCCGCAGCGTCGGCAAGGGAATGGTCGAATTCAAACGGGGGCTTCGCGGCGTCGAGAAGGAGTTCAAGTCGGTCACCTCGGGAATGGACAACTGGTACGAGCCCGACAACAAGCCGCGGCGGCGTCCTGACCCGACCGACGACGATCAGGAATGGACCGCGCCCAAGTTTGAGCCCCCCACCTCGGCTCCCGTCAGCGCCGACGATTCCGGCGAATCCCGCTGACGTCAGCCCCGCGAACCTGCCACACCGTGGCGTGTCCTGAGAGCAGCAACGACGAAAGATCAACTGTTCCCTTCACTGCGGCCCTCCCCCCACGGAGGGCCGATTGAATTTCATCACGTGCTGGCACCGCGTGCTCGCACAAGCGACTTCAAAGGCTGAATGATGACGCGCGTTGCGGTCCTCGGTGCAACCGGATACACGGCCGTCGAACTGGTTCGCATTCTCGCGCGGCATCCACACGTCTCGGTCACGGCCGCGACCAGCCGGCACCCGGGACCGCGACTCGACCAGGTGCACCCCGCACTGACTGGTCGTACCGATCTCGTGCTCGAAGATCTCTCGCCCGCCGAACTCGCCGATCGCGCCGACGTCGTCCTCTGCTGTCTGCCACACGTGGCCAGCATGGAGGCCGTCCCCGACTTGCTGGCAGCCGGCCTGCGGGTCATCGATCTCAGTGCCGACTACCGCCTGAAGGACGCGGCCACCTACGAGAAGTGGTACGGCCACCAGCACACCGACCCCGATCGACTCGGGAAGACCGTCTACGGACTCCCCGAGCTCTTCGCCGACCGCATTCCCGGTGCCGATCTGATTGCGAACCCCGGCTGCTACACCAGCACCTCGATTCTCGCACTCGCTCCCTTCCTGGCAAAACAGGTCATCAACCCGCGGGGAATCATCATCGACGCCAAAAGTGGCGTTTCCGGGGCAGGGCGAACGCCGAAACTCAACATCATCTTCTCCGAGGCGAACGAAAGCCTCGCGCCCTACAGCGTCGGCACGCACCGTCACACCCCCGAAATCGAACAGGTTCTCGGCGATGTCTGCGGACAGGACGTCGAAGTGCTTTTCACTCCGCACCTGACCCCCATGGACCGGGGTATCCTGGCCAGCGTGTATGCCGAACTGACTACGGAACTCGACCAGGCCGGGGCCCTCGCCCTGCTCAGGGAGTTCTATGCCAATCAGCCCTTCATCCACGTGGTGGACCATCTCCCGGCCACCAAACATGTCTCCGGAACAAATGAATTCCACGTGACGGCGCGCGTTGTCGGCAGCCGCCTGGTTGTCTTCGGGGTCCTCGACAATCTCGTGAAGGGGGCCTCCGGTGTCGCCGTGCAGAATCTCAACCTGATGTGCGGATACGAACACACCGCCGGA
>CAZUXX010000003.1:0-13206 GCA_964624215.1 uncultured Planctomycetaceae bacterium | reverse complement strand
CGTTGTACAAACGACCGGCCCGCTCGCACCGCCTGTAGCCTACCGGGCCGACTCTGTCTCGCGCCGGAAGTGGCCGCTCTTGCCACCCTGCTTTTCGATCAAACGCAATCCGGTGACTGTCATTCCACGGTCGATCGCCTTGCACATGTCGTAGACCGTCAGCGAGGACACGCTGGCGGCCACTAATGCTTCCATCTCCACCCCGGTGCGCCCCTGATTCCGCACCGTCGCCTCAATCCGCAACTTGGCAGGACTGCTCCACTCAAACTCGACGGTGCACGAATCGAGTCCCAGTGCGTGACACAGCGGGATCAGATCACTTGTCTTCTTCGACGCCATGATTCCCGCGAGCCGCGCCACAGCGAGCACATCCCCCTTCGAAGCACCACCACTTCGAATGATCTCCGCCGTCGCCGGCTGCATCTCGATGGTCGCTTCCGCCCGCGCCAACCGTGCTGTGACCGGCTTGTCGCCAACATCGACCATCCGGGCAGAGCCCGACGAGTCGAAATGTGTCAGTTCGGACATACAGCTCCTCGCTCTTGCTCAGAATCCGGGAACAAGCCCCGACGGAAGAATCGTGTCGCGGCATCGAGGCTTTCTCTGGCAGGGATCCAGATCGTGTGACGTCTGGTTCCGCTCCGTTCATCCTTGAAAGCACCTGATCTCGACCGGCCTCCGGAATACCTACCGCCGGGATGGAAGACAAGGCTCCTGCCGCACGTTGCAGTCCCGACACCGCTGCACCCGAGGTTCGACTGCAACCAAAGACCGGCAGAGTTGGCGACTTCGATTCGAAACCGGGCGGCTCGTCTGGCCGCTACCAAACGGCCAACGTAGTCTGCTGGTGCACATCAATTGCCGGCAGCAGCCTGCTGCACGGTCTCTCCCCCACACCGCGATCCGCCGGTTTCCCGGTGAGGACCGTCATGTCTGCCTCCCGCACTTCGTGGCTGTGCCTGTTCGTCCTGCTGTGCGGCTTCGGAAGCGTTTCCGAACTGCCGGCACAGGACTTCCGCGTCTACACGTCGGTCAGCTCGCTAGCGAATCCGGCGGCCCCCAGGGTCATCTCGCGCAGCCTGACCCTCTTTCACGCGGGGATCGTGTACGACCACATGGAAGAGTGCGGCGAACTGCTGATCTTCGAACCCGTCCACGACCGCTTCACGCTCGTCCGGGAACACACCGCAGCGACGGTCTCCTTCGACGAGCTGAACCGCCTGCTGTCGATGGCGACTCGCGAAGCAAGCCGATACGTCGCCGAACTCGCGGCCCAGGACGAAGTCGATGCGCAGTTGGCCTGCAGGCAATTGCAGTTCCAGCTCAGGCCCCGGTTCGAGCGACAGCTCAGTGGCACCTCCGATCGCCTGACACTCCACAGCGACATCCTCACGTATGACGTGCGCGTTGCCCGAACCGGCGCACCGCAACGGGTCGAGCAGTACCTCGCCTACGCCGACTGGGCCGCTCGACTCAACGCCGTCCTGCACTCGAAGGCGATGTTCCCGAACCCGCGACTGGCACTGAACGAGGAACTCCGGAAGGAGCAGTTGCTCCCGATTTCTGTCACGCTCCGCTCACAGCACGTCAACAACCCGAACCTGAGGGCAGATCACGAGTTCCGCTGGCAACTGCAGCCCATCGACAAGGATCTCATCCACCAGTGGGAGCAGTTGCGGCGCTCCGGGAAAATGCAGTGGGTCAGTTTCCACGAATACCAGCAGCGGCTGCTCACGACGACGGTGAAAGCGGTACGGTGATATGCGGCGCCGACAACTGCAGCGGTGACGACTGCGTCATTCGCCCATCGGGACACCCCGATCTCGGACATACGTGACCGTGAACCTTCGGTCTCGTGAGGGCAGCCCCGGTCCCCTTTCCCGGATTGAGAACCGGCCGGTTTGCTTAGGACTGCTTCGGAGCCTGCTGGCGGGCGATGAAATCTCGAATCCGGCGGTGACAGCAGTTACAGCCGCCTCCGGCACCGCACATTTCCCGAACGTCCTGAACCGACTGGGCACCCATCACGTTCACGCAATCTTCAATTTGGGATTGCCGAACCTGCAGGCAGCGGCAAACCAGCGGGTCGGCGACCGTGGTAACAGCAGATTGAGCCATGACAGGCCAACTCAGGTGGGCACTGGGGGAGGGAGAGACACAGCCCTTGATGAGACTGAGTCTCAGTATCCCAATCTATCGCTGCCAACCCCTTCGGTCAACGGCCCTCGTCGGAATTCCGGGAGTTGACGGTCCTACCGTAGGCAATTCTCTGACCGTCACGCCCCCTCCACCGGGTTCAGTCCCAGCTCACCGGCAATCTCCTGCATTGCCGCAATACAGAACGCGATGTGCTCGTCCAGATCGACACCCAGATCGTCCGCACCGCGGACGATGTCCTCGCGATTCACCGCGGCAGCGAAGGACGGCTGCTTGAACTTCTTGCGAACGCTCTTGGGAGTCAGCCCTTCCAGTCGCCCCGGACGCACCAGGGCACACGCCGTCAAAAACCCGCACAGCTCATCACACGCATACAGCGTCTTGTCCAACAGCGACACTCGGGGACAGTCAGTCAGATAATCGGCATGGGACTTGATCGCGTAAATCACATGCTCGGGGTAGCCACGTTCCTCGAGAATCGCAGCGCCCTTGAGCGGATGATCTGGTGGATCGGGCCACCGCTCGTAATCGAAGTCATGCAACAGCCCGACCTGTCCCCACTCCTCTTCGTCTTCTCCGAATCGACGTGCATACGCACGCATCGCTGCCTCGACAGCCAGCATGTGCCGCACCAGGCTTTCGCTCGTCGTGTACTCCCGCAACAGTTCCAGATCCTCGCTGCGTGACATCGCGCCTCCCGGGGTTCGTAACCACTTGAGTTGAGGCTACTGCCCACGTCGTCCTCCACGCAACAATCTCTCCCGGTGCAGTGCCTCACTCATCCTCCTTCAGAAATGCCCGCGACTGACGTGAACCGCAACGACATCCTGCACTGTCGTCAATGCCCGACGGCGGCATCACCCTGCTCACAGCCGGACATTGGCATCCCTAAATTGCACCACCCGGGCGACTGTTCCCCGCCCCTCGGGGAGCATACAGTGGTCTCGCTGTAGACCCTGCGACATCGGAACAGACATGTCCGAAGAATTCGACGATTTTTCCCAGTCCGACGAATCCGGGGTGCCGGTCGAGTTTCACTCGGTCTATCTCTCCGGCCCGTTCGTCCAGTGCATCGACTGCGAGTGCGACCTGCTTGAAACCGACGAGCTATACTCCATTGTGAAAGGTTTTGTCGGCAACGAGGTCGTGTTCGAAATGGCGATCTGTGCCGACTGCTCCCGGAAGCTCGGACAGCAGTATTCCGAAGAATCCCGCGCTCATCTCAACAAGGCGATCGAAAACTGGAAACCGCGGCAGGCCGCATCGGACCCCACCACAGACGACACAGACAGCCCCGAAGAGTTTGTCCTCTTCGAATCCGGATCGACTGAGCGACTCGCGGAGTGCCTGTCCTGTGGACGCCCCCGCAGCCAGTGCCATCGACACTCGATTGTGGGCCTGTTTATCGGGCGCGAATCGATCTCGCCCCGCTTGCTGAACCTCTCGATGCCCCTGATGATCTGCGACGAGTGCAACATGGCCGCCGCCGAAGGAATCTCCCGCCAGACGCGGGACGCCTGGGATCGGTTCGTCGAAGAGCACTTCGACGGTCCCCCCGGCATCGAGCTCGATTCACCCAAGTTCGAACCAGTCCTGATCTGAATACCCCATGAACCTTTCCCGACGCCAGTTTCTTGTGACCTCCGCCATTGCCGGCACCGCAGCAATGGGACTCGATCTCAATCCAGCGCAGGCGGCCGAGCCCCCGCAACGCAACGGCAAACCGTTCATGAAGCTCTCGCTCGCCGCTTACTCCTTCAACCGGCTGCTCCCTCGCAACGGAGTCGCCAAAGACGTCGAAGGCGCAATGACGCTCGAAGACGTCATCGACTACGCCGCCGATCTCAATCTCGATGCCGTCGAGCTCACCGGCTACTACTTCCCCAAAACAATCACCCCCGAATACCTCGCCAGTCTCAAGGAACGGACCTTCCGCCTGGGCCTCGACATCTCCGGGACAGCAATCGGCAACGATTTCTGCGTTCCCGAAGGCGAGCGGCGCAACGCCCAGCTCGCCTCGTGTCGCCAGTGGATCGACTACGCCGCGGCAATAGGCGCTCCGGTCATCCGCATCTTCGCCGGAAACGTCCCCAGTGGAGACACCGAAACCGCTGCTCTCGACCGCTGCATCTCGGCGATCAACGAGATGCTCGGTTATGCGGCGCAAAAGGGAGTCTTCCTCGCTCTCGAAAACCATGGCGGGATCACGGCCACCCCCGAGCAGATGCTCAGCATCGTTCGACGCGTCGATCCCTCGCCGTGGTTCGGAGTCAATTTCGACAGCGGCAACTTCCGCACCGACGATCCCTATCGCGACCTCGAAAAGATTGCCCCTTACGCCATCAACGCCCAGATCAAGGTGGCCATTGCCCCCAATGGCAAGAAACAGGAGGCCGATCTGCCGCGGATCATCAGGATCCTCAAGGACGCCAACTATCGTGGCTACGTCGTGCTGGAATACGAAGAGGGAGGCGACGTCCGCGCCGCCATTCCCCCCTACATCGAGAAGCTGCGCGAGTTGACGCAGACGTAAGCAAATCCTCGAAGCTCCGGCCCAACTGGGCTCCTGTGAGCGACATCCGGCCGGCAGCCATGCCGGCCGTTCGTCATCCCGACGCCACCTCAGGGATCGACACTTGGGGGATCCGGAAACGATCTACCCCAGTCGTCCGAACTGGCGATCAAGCTCGGCGCGGGTAAACGTCAGTGATGTCGGGCGGCCGTGGGGACAATGGTGCGAATCATCGACCAGGTGACGCTGCGCCAGCAGGCTGTCGATCTCCTCGGGAGTCAGTCGCTGCCCCGCCTTGACGGCCGCCTTGCACGACATCATGTGCAACAGGGAGTCGACCAGATCGCGACGCGACAGCCGCCCGCCCGATTGCTCCAGCACATCGAGAGCGGCCATCGTCAGCGCCACGGGATCCGTCCGCGCCGCCAGCGACGGATACGCGGTGATGGCCACGGTGTTGCCGCCGAACTCCTCCAGATGCAGCCCGAGTTCCCGCAAGAGGTCCGTCTGCTCCAATAACATCGCCGCATCGCCGGGAGAGAGCTCCAGGGGAATCGGAATCAACAGGCGTTGAACCTCGATCTTCCCCGCCAGCACCCGGCACCGCAGATGCTCATACAGAATCCGCTCATGCAGCGCGTGCTGATCAAAAACGGTCAGCCCCTCTTCAGTTTCGAGCACCAGATAGCAGTCATGCACCTGTAGCGCTCGCGTCTCTCCGTGGTAGCTCGCCGACGCCGCCGACGTCATCCCGGCCGGCCGGGAGTCCCCTGCATCCTCGGCCGAGCCCGACTCTTCACGCGGTGCGGCAATCGGCGGTGCAGCCCCGACCGACGGAGGTTCCGAAGGGAGCGACGGTGTTGCCCGCGGCAATGTTTCCGCAGCCGACGCAGCATCTTCCAGATTCGAAAGCTCCTCCCGCGGTTGCCACGCCTGTCGCTGGCTCTCTGCCCACGCAATCAACTCCAGTTGCGCCTGGTGCTGCCGCTCCGGATCGGTCACTGCGGACAAGGCCGTGTCGCGCGCCTTCAGGTGATGCCCCGCTGCCAGATCGAGGGTCAGAAAACGATTCCGCAGCGTCGAGAGCAGAAGACGGTACAACTGCTGACTGTCCCGGAAGCGGACTTCGCTCTTGGTGGGATGCACGTTGACATCCACCTCCTCAGGCGGAATTTCAAGAAAGAGAAACGCCACCGGATGCCGCCCCACCATCAGCAGCCCGCGGTACGCCTCGCTCAGGGCGTGCTGCAGCCCGCGATCCTGAATACAGCGACCGTTCAAAAACAGATACTGTCCCTTGCGGGACCCCCGATGCTCGGATGGATGCGCCACGTAACCCCACAACCGGGCCGCTCCGTGGGAGGCGTCAATCTCAATCAGCTGATCGACCAGCTTGCTCCCGTACAGCAGTTCCAGCCGTTCGGCGAGTCGACCCGTCGCCGGAAGGTCATGAATCGTCCGGTCGTTGTGCCTCAACACCAGGTGCAGGTTCGGACATGCCAGCGCCACCCGGGTGAACTGCTCGACGATGTGCGAGAACTCGGTCGACACCGACTTGAGGAACTTCCTCCGCACGGGCGTGTTCAGAAACAGCTGCCGCACTTCGATCCGCGTCCCGACAGGACAACCGCACTGCCGCGGGACCTTCGCAATTCCCCCCTCGACGAGAAGTTCGACTCCGGCCGGCTGATTTGCCTGCCGGCTGCGGAGCGAGAACTCCGAGACTTCAGAGATCGACGCCAGAGCTTCCCCGCGAAACCCCCGCGTCTGCACACGGAACAGGTCGTCCGCTGTCCGCAGTTTGCTCGTCGCATGTGGAGCAACCGCCAGCGCGATATCGTCCGGATGGATCCCCTCCCCGTTGTCGGTGATGCGAATCAGCTCCGTACCACCCGCTTCGATGTCGACCTCAATCCGGGTCGCCAGCGCATCGACGGCATTCTCCAGCAGTTCCTTGACCACACTGGCCGGACGCTCAATGACTTCACCTGCTGCGATCTTGTTGATCACCGCAGTGGGAAGCTGCTGAATACGAGGATCCTCGGCGACAAGCACAGAAGACACAGAGCCGGAATCAGAAGCAGGAATCGCGCTCAAGGGGATGCAGGGAGTTCATGGGTTCAGGCCTTCAGACCCAGCGCTGCATCCATTCGCCGCGCAATGTCCGCCAGCCGGTCTCGATCACCTCCGCGGACCTCGGCCGTGGCCAATCCTTTGAAGCCGATTTCCGCCAGGGCCGCCCGGACAGCCGGATAATTGACGTCCCCTTCGCCGATCTCCACCTGAAAGCCGGCGTGCAGGCCGGTGGTCCGCTGTAACTCGCGGCTGTAGTCCTTCACGTCCAGCTTCCTGATGCGGTTCCCGAGAATGCGGATCCACTGGTCAGGCCAGCCGAAGCGAACCACATTCCCCGGATCGAAGTAGACTCCGACCGCCGGACTTTCAATCTCGTCGATAAACCGCGCCATTTCCAGCGGGCTCAGCAGAAAGTTGTTCCAGACGTTCTCAACCAGCAGCGAAATCCCCTGCGACTCCGCGTACGGCGCCTGCTCCTTCAGCCGCGCCGACCATTCCCGATAATTGACGTCGTACGCCTTCGATTCGTTCACCCGGCCTGCGACGACCAGCACAGAATCGCCGCCAAGCCGCTTCGCCAGATCAACGGCAGAGCGAAGTCAGGATCAGAGCTGTTGGTCACGCCGTGGACCACCAATCCCGTCTCATTGCGGGCCGCCAGGACTTCGCGAACGTCAACTCCACCGCGAGCCCGCAGCTCAACCCCGTCAAATCCGAGTTCCCTGAGCAACCGGAACTTGTCCAGAACCGACATCTCCTTGCCCTGCACCATGTGCAGCTTGACCGCCTTGCGAACCTTCCCCTGAAACGGTCCGGAGGCCGCCGGCAACGTCGCCGCTGTCGCCGCGATCGCTCCCACGGCGCCAGCCGAACGGGTCAGAAAGAGTCGTCGGGTCAGATATGCTGCCATGGCCGGTTGCACAGGTGTGAGTTCAGACGGTTCCCCGGGCCGAGAGTCCACAGGCGCTGCGGGCCCGGTCAAGAGTCGCTCTGGCCTTCTCGCGAGCCTTCCCTGCAGCCGTGCGGAGAATCTCCTCGACCTCAGCGGGTGACTTCTCCAGTTGTTCACGCCGCTCACGCGCCGGGGCGAAGTGCTCCAGAGCCTTTTCGTACAGCGCCTGCTTCGCTTCCCCGTAGCCCATCCCGCCGGCACGATACCGCTCCGCCAGCGCCTGCTGTTCACTCTCACTGGCAAACAGCTTGTACAGCGAGAAGACCGAGCACGTCTCCGGATTCTTCGGGGCCTCGACCGGCGTTGAGTCGGTCTTGATCGACATGATCTTCTTGCGCAGCTTCTTGGGAGGCTCGAACAGTTCAATTGTGTTGTTGTAGCTCTTGGACATCTTCTCGCCATCAGTCCCCGGAACCCTGGCGGTCGCCTCGAGCACCTGGGCCTGGGGAAGCACAAACACCTCCTGCTTGTAGATCGAGTTGAACCGCTGGGCGAGGTCCCGCGTCACCTCGATGTGCTGCACCTGGTCGACGCCGACCGGAACAATCGTGCTGTCGTATGCGAGAATGTCCGCTGCCATCAGCACCGGATAAGTAAACAGCCCCGCATCCGCGGCCAGCCCCCGGGCCTTCTTGTCCTTGTAGGCATGACACTTCTCCAGCAGATGCATCTGCGTGATCGTCATCAGCAGCCACGTCAGATCGGTGATCTCCGGGACATCCGACTGGCGAAACAGCGTCGCCCGCTCCGGATCAAGCCCCAAAGCCAGAAGATCCACCGCGGCCTCCCGCGTGAACTCCCGCAGCATCTCCGGATCCCGAATCGTCGTCAGAGCATGCAAATCGGCAATGAAGTAGTACGCCTGCTCGTTGTCCTGCAGGGCGATGTACTGCCGGATGGCACCGAAGTAGTTTCCCCAGTGAAAGCGACCGGTCGGCTGAATTCCGGAAAGAACACGCATGGAAGTCAAAGCGAAAGCGTCGGGAGGAGAATGGGAGATGGAATCACGAGGGAAGGATGGTTGTGGCTGCATCGACGGTCAAGGGGCAGCCACAACCTGGCCCCGTTCCCGATGAGAATCGTCCACCGGCCGACCCCCGGACCGCGTCCTCTGGTCATGACCGGTGACAAAAATAAAAATGCCGCGCGATGGTTCGCGCGGCATCGTCGTGGTTCGTCGGAGTCGGCCCGGACTACCGAATCGTCCCCTGCGTATGGACAGCCGTCTTCAGGATCTTGTGCCACTGCTTGAGTTCCTGGTGTCCGGCGTCCGAGATGTCATCGATCGAGAGCCGCCGCAAATGCACAATCTGGGGCAGATGTTCGCGGGTCACCGACTTCTCGATCCGGTCGAAGGGGAGTTCCAGCGATCCCGATTCTTCGGCTTCCTTGAGAAGTTGGGCCAGCTCTGCCGGGGACAGAGGCTGAACACCTTCCAGCTCGTTCGTCTTGATGTGCTCGATCGCTGCCGTCAGCTCCATCTTCGCCGCTTCGTCAGTCTCCACCGACAGAGCCTGTTCGAGAATCGGCAAAGTCGCCGGATCCCGGATCTCGAAGAGGGCGTATGTCGCCCACAGGCGGTAGTTGACGTCTCCCGAAGTCAACAGCTTCTGCACGTACGGGATGGCGTCCTTCTGACGCATCTCACCGAGTGCGAACGCAGCCCCCAGTGACGGAATTCCGCCCCCCTTGAGGAGTGCCATCAGGTCATCCCTGGATGCCCCGTCCATAAAGTACCCGAGCACAACAGCCGCATTGCGGCGGACATACGGGTCCTTGTCACGCAGCGCCGCCCGCAGGTACGGCAGGCACTGGTTGCCAAAACGCCCGAACACGAAGAACAGGCAATCATGCGTCGGGATGATCCAGTCATACTCGGGGAGATATACGGCTCCCTTCTGCGTCTTCAGAATCCACTGCAGACCGGCCAGATCCTCGACCTTCTGCTGTTCGGCGATGTAGCACGCATCCTGAAACACCGCAGGGAACAAAAGCTCCACGTTCCCCGAGTTGGCCATCGCCCAGATCAGAAACGGCTTCGCCTTCTCTTCATCAAGGCCGTACAGCGTCCCCGCGATCATCAGTCGTTCCCAGTCATCCTGGGTTCGCTGCAGGTAGTACGCGCCAACGGCACAGGCAGCGACCGCGTTCTCTTCGAGGATCTTGTAGTTCGCCTGAATCTTCTCACCGACGGCCTGCGCCTCTTCAGGTGTCTCGAACTTCCGGTCCGGCCGGTTCTCCCGCAGGATCTTCCAGCTCGCCTGAACCTTCTCACCGATTTCGCGGGTCGGCATCGGCCAGGTTTTCCAGTTCGGCTCAGCCGCCGCCGGCCAGGCCTTCATCTCCGCGCCGATTGCATTCCCAGCGAACCCGGCCAGCACGGTCAGGATCAGCAGTTTCGATACGGTCATCATGTAATCTCACCCCTGACGTCCATGTCACTCTTCCGGATTCCGGGCAGACGGAATCTTCCGTCCTGTACACGCCGCGGGATGTTCGCGAGAACGAAATTCCGCTGCAAGACCAATTCGTCGCACCCCCAGGCCGTTTCAGCGGCACTTCGCCATCCTTTCCCCTCACGGCGTGTCTGCAGCAATCCGCTCACGCCCCCATGCTCGCTTCGCGTCGCGCCCACTCCCTGCGAGACATCACTGTTCACCCGGGGGCACCACCGGCGCTGCCGCAGCCGTATCCGGGCGAGGCATCGGCAGGCTGACTCCGCCGCGTTCCCGTTCATTCTGTGGTGTCTCCTGCCCGGAAGGTTCAAACTCGTCGAGAATCTCCTGTCGCCGCTGGGCAACCGCACGGTCAAATCGTGACAAGACATCCAGCGCCCGATCTCTCGAGGTGACCAGCCCGATGATCAGGTATTGCACAATCGCCAGCAGACAGAACACCCATCCTGCCACCCCTCCGTAGAACACCGTGAGGATCGCAAACAGCGGTGACGCCCGGTTCAAATGCTGATACACCACGCCCCGCAAAACCGATCGCCACTGCCCCCGAATGTTCGCCCGGATCGTGCGTGTCGGGTCATATCGGAACTTCGGCCCCGGATGGATGATCGAAAACAACTCCTGATCCGGCATCATTTCCACCACGCTGATCGCCAGCAGCAACCGCCCGGCCGTCACATACCAGACGCCAAAATCCGTCGACGGGAGTTCACCGAGCCCGAACGACTCATGCACCCATGTCAGCAGCACGGTTTCGGCATTCTTCGTAGCCGCCAGCAGAATCAGCGATGCGCGGCACCACTGCTCGACATCCTTCTCGAACTCCGCATCCCAGTTCCGCGCGCCAAACAACCGGCGGCGGATCTGTCGGATGACAGGAATCGCCAGCAGCCCCACGAGCAGTCGCGACAACGGCTTGACCACCGCTGCGACGACCGTCTTGAGCAGGTTTGAATGATAGCCATGGTGACGGAGCCCCCGAAAGCAGACCGCCCCCATCAGCGTGCGAGCAACGTTTCCAGAAGCCGGCGAAGCTCCTCATCACTGGCGCGGCCGCGCTTCGTATAACGTCCGGTGAGCCCTTCGTGATTGGAAATATCACGAATATCTGCCGCGTTCAGCATGTTCAGGACCTTCCGGTACAGTTGCCTCTCCTCCGCAAAGTCCCCTTGCGAGTGCTCAATCAGAGCTTGTCGCAGCGCCAGTTGATACGGATCGAACTCACCTTGATCTTCGTTACCGAAAAACGCATTGAGTGCCTCCCGCGCTTCGCTGAGATCCTCCGACGACACCGGTGAACCGGGCGGTTCCACCAGCAGCAACCCCAGCGTGAGCACGAAGCTGAAGGCCAAAACGCCATACAACACGTTCGGATTGCGTTCCCGGGACTTCTGCTCACCTCCGCGACTGCCGGTGGCTTCGCGCAGATCAAGCTCCGGCAACTGCCCATCCTCACCAAACCGGACCAGCGGTTCGCCCGGCTGGTCGGTGATGAACCGCGCCACCTGTTTGCGACTTGCGGCTCGACGCGTGCGGGTTGCCGTCTTCCGGTTCCCCCCACGGCGGACTGCAGCGACGTCATCGTCTCCCGGCGACGACCCGGCCGAAGCCGAATCCCCGTTCACCTCCTCCGATGCCTCCCGCGGGACCGGCAACACGGCCGTTCTCGCATTCGCCCGCACGGCGTCACCGCGACCGGGCAGTGCAGCCATCTCAAAGCGGCAGACCGTCTCCCCCCCCAGACGCAGATTCGCGTTGGAAGGTAGCCAGACCCATTTATCGGTGGGAATCGGGTTTCCGTCGACTTGCACCACTTCGCCGACAGGAACATAGATCGCGAAGCGGCCATTTCGCTGGACCAGGCTCGCCTGATGCTCGGAGACTCCCGGATCACTCAGAACAATCTGGCTATCGCTCCCTCGGCCCAGGTGCACGAGGTCTCCGCGCAGCCCGAACGTCTTGCCGGAGTCAGGCCCGGAAGTCACCGACAGAACAGCAGCTACGGCATCCATGCCCCCATGGTATCCGAATCCCCGGGCTCCAACCAATTCGGAGAGTCAGCGGAACTGCCACCCCCGCGCCGGCCCGCCATCGCAGTACCAGTTCGGAAACAATTGTCCCCGAACTGGTCCCAGGCCTCCGATCGTTGCGTCGGAAGCCCCGGCTCGAACCGCCCCGGGGCCGCGAATTCGGTCAGCCCGAAAAAATCTGGCGTCAGCGAACTGGCCCCATCTGACTAGAATGACAACCGATCGCAGCAGCGTCAGTCCTGCCCCTTTGCACTCCGTCAACCATGTCACTCCCGAGCTTCTCAGTCCGGAATCCGGTCCTGGTCAACATGTTGACCGTTGTGACTCTCGCCGGCGGTGCCGTGATGGCGCTCACCCTGATCCGGGAGATGTTCCCGGAGAGCCGCCCCAACGCGATCATGATCTCGGCTGTTTACCCGGCGGTTCAGCCACCAGAACTCGAGCGGGCGCTCGCCATCAAGATCGAGGAAGCTGTCCGCGACGTCGACGGAGTCGAAAAGGTCGAGTCCACCGTTTCTGAAGGGCTCTCGACCACGAAGTTGACGCTCTACAACAGCGTCACCGACGTCGACGCAGTCCTGCAGGAGGTCAAAAACGAGATCGACTCCCTCCAGGATCTGCCCGACGATCTCGAGAAACTGACGGTCTTTAAAGTCGAGCCCACGCTGCCGGTGATCATGGTCGCCGTGTACGGCGAGGGAGAAGAAGCCGCCCTGAAAGCGGCGGCCAGATCAATCCGCGACGATCTGCTCGAACTCCCCGGCGTCAGCGATGTCACTCTCCTCGGAGCCCGCGACGACGAGATCAGCGTCGAAGTGCGCCCCGACAAGCTGCTCGAATACGACGTCACGTTCGAAGAAGTCGCCCTGGCGATCCGCCAAACAAATCTCGACGTCTCTGCCGGCAATCTGAAGGGGGACCGCTCCCAGATCGCAGTGCGAACTCTCGGTGAAGAGCTCGAAGGACGCAAACTCGAAGACATCGAGGTCCGTTCCTTCCCCGACGGTCGAACGGTCCTCCTCC
>CAZUXX010000002.1:24141-25540 GCA_964624215.1 uncultured Planctomycetaceae bacterium | reverse complement strand
GGAACCGTGATGGGGATCACGCTGGCAATTGCCAACGTCACTCCCGACCAGCTGGACACCTCGCTTGATGCTGTGACCGGAGGTCTGGCCGTTGCCTTCGATACAACGGCACTGGCTCTGTCGCTGTCGGTGCTGATGGTCTTTGGATACTTCTTCGTCCGGCGGAGCGAACAGCAGGTCCTCTCGGCTCTGGATGCACGCGTCATGAAGGAGATTGTCTGCCGCGTGCCGGCGTCGAGCACACCCGCGAACCCGCTCGTCGAAGCCGAGACAGCCGCGGCACGCGAGCTTATCGAGCGGACCCAGCAGCTGATTGATCACCAGACCGGAGTCTGGCAGGAGTCGGTCGACGGACTCCGTGAACGGTGGGTGGCCACGATCGAGTCGCAGCAGCAGGAACTGACCCACTCCCTCTCCACGGGGGTGGAGCAGAATCTCGGACATCACGCCCAGTTGCTTGATCAACTCCGTAGCGAGTTCCTCTCCGCGTGGCAGTCCCTCAGTGAAGCCACGACAGCGCAGATGGCTCAGGCCCGGGAACAGCAGCTGGATCACCAGCGCCAGCTGCAGGAGACACTGGCCGCGACGTGGCAGCAAATCCGCACGGAACTTGCGGAAGAACGCGACGCTCGCATGCAGGAGACTGAGCGGTGGCTGTCGACGTTCGTCGAGCGAACGGCCGATGTCGGAGACCGCCTGCAGGCCGCCACCACGGCATCGGCAACTCAGTTGGCGCAGCTATCCGAACAGACGGAGCTGTTGCGCCAGATCGTTGTCCAGGAAGAACAGCTCAGCCGTCTGCAGGAGAAGCTGACCACCAACCTCGAATCGCTCCGTGCGGCGGAACAGCTCGAGGAGACACTGCACAGTCTGACGGCCGCGGTTCATTTGCTGACAGCACGGGCCCGGCCGAAGGCGGCCTGATTTCAGAAGAGACACGCTCCCCGTTCACGTCGTCACTGCTGCGCGCCTGTCTGTCTCACGGACCATTGTTATGGCCAGCCGGAGCTCACCTCACAGCGTTTCGCTGTTTCCGTTCCTGGCGGTGCTCGTCTGTGCCATGGGTGCGCTGATCCTGCTGCTGCTGGTGACGACGCGACGACTGCAGAAGGAGGCGTCTCTGGAGAGCACGCACGCAGATGTCGTGCAGACGCCAGCGACTCCGACGGCTGAAGAGCTGGCGGAAGCAGAAGCTCGCCGTGCTGCGGCAGAGGCGCGGCGGCTTGAACTGGAGCGGCAGCGGGCGGAACGTCTGGCGGAGCAGCGGCGGCGAATCGAGAAGGCTCGCCAGGAGGCCGAACAGGCGCGCCTCGCGAACGAAGCTGCGCGTCGCGAGCACGACGACGAGGTGCGGCGACGACAGGCTGAAAACGATGCCTGGACAGAGTCTCATCTCAGG
>CAZUXX010000002.1:23488-24131 GCA_964624215.1 uncultured Planctomycetaceae bacterium | reverse complement strand
ATGCCGCGGGAACGGGGATTGATTTATTGCGGGTCGAGCGAGTCGAGCAGGCCCGGCTGGAAGAATCGTGGAATCAGAAGCTGGCGACTCTTGAACAATCTCGTGACGCGGCAAAAGTCGAGCTGGCATCAGCCGCTTCCGTCCTCGAAACCTCGACCAGAACGGTGCGTGAGCTCGAGGCTGCCTGGGCCGTCGTTCAGAAAAAGTCCGAGGCGATTGAGCAGGAAGAACGCGAAAACCGGGCCCGGCTGCAGGAGCTGACGGCACGGCGGAAGGCGATCTCCGCTGAAATTGACGATGCCCTGGCCGAAGTCGACCAGATGCGGCAACGGAAGCAGCAGGAGAAGTCCAAACAATTCACGATTCTGCCCGTCGATTCTCGCTCCGGGACGACGCGGCGGCCGATTGTGATCGAATGTCGCAAAGATCGATTTGTATTCGTCAGCGAAGGGATTGAGCTGACCGCAGACCAGCTCGATGGTTTCTCGCCCGAGCAGAATCCCCTGTCGGCCGGGACCGCTGCCCTCAAACAGATCTGGCAGCAACGCGACGGTGGTGAGCCCCCGTACGTGCTGCTGATCGTCCGGCCCGAAGGGACGATCGCGTACTACATCGCGCAGTTGTATTTGCAGGATTCGGGAAC
>CAZUXX010000002.1:16123-23478 GCA_964624215.1 uncultured Planctomycetaceae bacterium | reverse complement strand
TGGCCCCAAAGCGATGATGAACTCGTCGCCGCCTGTGAGTCAGCGATCGATCGCACCCTGGCCAGTCGATCGGGGCGGGGCAGTGGGAGCGGAATCATTCGACCCGTCAAGGTCGCTGCGCACAACGGACAGTTCATGCTCGAAGAAGTGGAGGCCCTGCGGGGAGTCAGCCAGGCGCGATCGATCCGCC
The DNA here is from genome assembly GCA_964624215.1 of uncultured Planctomycetaceae bacterium. GTDB lineage: Bacteria > Planctomycetota > Planctomycetia > Planctomycetales > Planctomycetaceae > CAZUXX01. The sequence continues at coordinate 23,288 of CAZUXX010000002.1, read as the reverse complement.
CGAGTGCTGCACTTCCGCCGGCGGGGACCAGTGCGGCGGAAACCTCCGCACGTGGTCGCCTCCGCACTCTGTTTCGGGACGACCGACCGGAACAGACAACGGCAACCAGCCCTCCGACCGGGGCTGCGAGTGGGGAGAAGCGGCCGACTGGCCCCGGAACGAGAGTCGTTCATGCCGATGCGCGTGCTGTTGACCCATCAGGCGAGACATCACCCGAACCGCAATGGCGCACGCAACCACGGTCGTTGCCGACACCGCCCCCGTTGCCCGGCGCGGGGAGTGGACTGCTTTCCGGTCGCGGAATCACGTACGAGCGGGACGTCACGATCACGATCCGTGATGGACAAGTCACCGTGGGTCGCCAGCGTTCCTTCGAATGGACCGCTCGCAGTCGAGCCTCCGCCCGGACGTTCGCCGACGCTCTTGATGCCGAGGTCGCCGAGTGGGGTGCCCCGCCGCGGGGTTTCTCATGGAAGCCGCGGTGCGTCTTCCGTGTGGCGCCGGAGGACGGAAGTGTCTACCTGCAGCTCAATGCGCTGTTGCAGCAATGGGGACTGGAGAGCCGGCTCGAAACATCGACCCCGGCACCCGGCAACTGATCAGGACGAATCACGATGAGTCGGCATGCCTCCGAACCCGAGTTCGGCTCGGACTCGTTTCTCGATGTTGTCGCCAACATCGTCGGGATTCTGATCATCCTGATTGTGATTGCCGGGGTACGTGTCAGCCGCGCGCCGCAGCTCGCCAACCAGGTTGAGACGGCCGATGCGCCGTCCACGGAAACCGCGACGGTCGAGGCATCGACGCAGCCGCTCCCGACGTTGGACGAGGAATCACTGGACGAGTCTGTGGCTGAACTGCCTGAACCTGAACTCCCCCGGATCGCTCCGCCTCCGGAGCTTCCTCCACTGCCACCGCTGGTTCGCAAAGAACTCCCGGAAGTTCCCTCGCTCCGACACGATCCGGAGTGGGCGGCGCGTGAGCGGAAGTTGCAGGAGGAACTGGAGCAGGCCCGCGCCGCCGCGAGAGAGCTTCGCGAGTCGGCCGAGCAGGCGAAACGCCGGGCCGCCGAGTTGCAGAAGGCCATCGCTTCCCAAAGGGAGCAGAACTCGGAGCTGTCCGAGCAGGTCGCAGCCGGGCGTAACGGCCTGTCGACGATGATGCGCGAACTGCTCGAGACCGAAGCCCAACTGGAAGCGGTGCGTGCCGATTTGCGCGAGGTTGTTGACGCGCCGGATGCCCAGGTGATCGAACACCGTGTCACGCCGATCGGCCGCATCGTAGACGGGAAGGAGCTCCACTTTCTGCTGTCCGGGAATCGTGTGGCACCGGTACCCGTCGACGACCTCGCGGCCCGTCTGGGCTCTCAGATCCAGCGTCAGAAGGAGATGCTGCTGCGTGTCCCGTCGTATGAAGGGATTGTTGGTCCGGTCGACGGATTTCAGATGCGGTATTTGATCGAGCGGAGCCGGCCTTCCCTCTCGGAGGAACTTCGGCTTGGTCCCAACGTGGTGCGAATGAGTGTGACCCGCTGGGTGCTCGAACCGACGCCTGACCTGCAGCGCGAGACTGCAGAAGAAGCTCTTCGCCGCGGGTCGGCCTTCTACAACCATCTGCTGACGGGCGGCCACTCCGTCACGCTGACCTTGTGGGTCTATTCCGACAGTTTCGAACTCTGCCGCCAGATTCAGGAGTTCGGCCACCGCCACGGATACGATGTGGCGGCCCGTCCACTCCCGGATGGCGTGCCGATCACGGGATCTCCAAACGGCTCACGATCGTTTGCGCAGTAGATGCGATGAGCAGGGGACTGACCGGCCGGTTGTGGCGGGGTCCGGGGGCAGACGGGATTCGTGCCAAGACGGTCGGCCTGCGGGTCGATGTCAGCCGGTTGTGAGCAGCGTGACGAGGATCGCTGCTCCGATCGCAGGGATTCCCAACAGCAGGCCGAGCGGGCCCCAGGCGGAAAGTCCGATCATGGCCCCTGCCACCGCTCCGAGAACAGCGGCGATCAGACATCGCCGCATCAGCGCCTGTTCGTCTGGACCACCGCTGACGCCCGGGCCACCCGGGGGGGGATTGTCAGCCGGGCTCGGCCGCACCAGCGAAGCATCACACTCGGGACACTGCCGGGCATGATTTTCACACGCGGCACCACACGCGGGACAGGGCCGCATGCACTCCTCCCGGACGGTTCTGTCGGAGCGAGAGAAGACAGAGTGGACAGGGGGGGAATCGAACCCCCGACACCAGGATTTTCAGTCCTGTGCTCTACCAACTGAGCTACCTGTCCAGCCATCACACAACAGACCTGCGGCTGTCGTCGCGTCGCTGTTGTGCGAGCGGGGCCGCATCATGGCGCAGAGGCGGTGGCTTGTCAAACGGATTACCACCATGAAAGTTGCGCCCCCGTCGACCTGATCAACTCTCTCGCTGCGCTCCTGGCCGGCCGGCCTCGACGACGAACGTTGCCGGCGTCTCGACAGGCGAGCCGGGCCGGTCGACGAAGGGAGTAATCCGATAGAAGCTGGTCCAGCGATCTGGGGTCACCTCGCAACTGACGTAGCCCCGGTTCGAGTTATACCACTTCACACACCGGTTCTGGGAGACAGCCCGTTCGTACTGGGGAATGACATTGCCTCCGTTCCCTCCCGAGCTCATCGATGTACCGACAAACTCGGTCCCGACGACCGGGGAATCAGGTCGCTCGAAATCGAGTTCGAGATCGTTCACCCAGTTCGTATGGATGTCACCGGTGAGGACGACCGGATTGGGAATCGAGCGCTCATGGAGGAACTTGAGGAGCCGTCGACGGCTGTATTCGTAGCCGGGCCACTGATCCATGCTGTAGCGGGCCTCCTCCCCGGTACCACGATTGACCGGGGCCATCATCACCTGCTGCGCGAGCACGTTCCACACCGACTGGGACTGCAGCATTCCTCGCATCAGCCAGTTTTCCTGCCGCTCGCCGAGCATCGTCGTCTGTGGATCGAACACTTTCCCCACCAGCGGCTTCTGGCCATCCCCGTTGGGCTGGTCGGTCCGGTACTGGCGGGTATCGAGCACAAAGAAGTCGGCGAGCCTGCCGAACGGGCAGCGGCGGTAGAGCGTCATGTGCGGTCCGCGGGGAAACGAGGACCGGCGGAGCGGCATGAACTCGTAGTAGGCCTGATAGGCGTTCATCCGTCGTGCGAGGAACTGCTCCGGAGAAACGCCCTCTTCCTCTAAAACGATCCCTGCACAGTTGTTGTCGAATTCGTGGTCATCCCAGGTGACGAGCCACGGGAACAGGCGGTGCGTTTCCTGCAGGGTCGCGTCGAGGCGGTACTGGGTGTAGCGGAGCCGGTAGTCGCTGAGGGTTTCGATTTCGGGCCCCAGGTGCTTGCGGGTGCGCCCCTCGTGCGCGGCATATTCGTAAATGTAATCGCCCAGATGAATCACGAGGTCGAGGTCTTCCTGCTGCATGTGCGGGTACCCGTTGAAGTACCCGGTCTCGTAATGCTGGCAGGAGGTAAAGGCGAAGCGGAGGCGGTCGGGCAGATCGTTCGCCGCCGGTGCGGTCTTTGTGCGACCGACGGGGCTGGTCTCTCCGCCGGCATGAAAGCGGTAGAAGTACCATCGCTGCGGGGTCAGTCCACGGACCTCCGCATGGACTGAATGTCCCAGTTGAGGCATCGCCAGCGACGAGCCGCGTTGCACCACCTCAGAGAAGGCTTCGTCGTTGGCAACTTCCCAGGTGACTTCAACCGGCCGGGCGGGCATCCCGCCCCCATTGAGCGGGTGCGGTGCCAGCCGCGTCCAGAGGACGACACCATCCTCTGCCGGATCGCCCGATGCTACGCCGAGTGTGAAAGGGTACGAATCGAACACCGGCTTTCGCTCCGGCGATTCAGTGGCCCACAGGTCGAGTGTGGGAATTGCCGAGACGGCCGCGACGTAGTGCAGAAAGTCGCGCCGGGGAATGCCATACCGCCGAGTGCCGGGATTCGTGGTGCGCTTCACATCGTTCTCCATCAGCGGGGTTCAGTCGAGTTGTGAGAGCAAATGTGCTGAGAATGGTGAACTTCTGAACGGTAATTGAGTCAAGTTTCGTTGAAGATTTCAATCGAGAGGCGGCCGACGGAGGAACGTGGCGACGCACGAACAACGAGGGTGTGGTACCACTGACGGCGTCTTCCTGTTGTGAGGCAGGTATTGGTCACCGTGGAGTCACAATAAACGCCGATGGCATCTAGAATCGGTTTCGGCCCGATTCGTGTCCCCAATCCAGTGTGATCAGATGAAGATTGCCGGAGTCCAGATGGATGTTCTCCTGGGAGACGTGCCCCACAACGTGGCACGCATGCGGGAGAAACTTCGCGACGCTGCCGCGACCGGAGCGCGGCTGGTGATCTTCCCCGAGTGCTCGGCGACGGGGTACTGCTTCCAGTCGTTTGAAGAGTGCCTCGAGTACGCGCAGCCGATTCCCGGGCCCCTGTGTGGCGAGATGGTCGCGGCCTGTCGCGACGTTGGCTGCTCGACCGTTTTCGGCATGATCGAGCGCGACGGCGACCGGCTGTTCAATGCTGCCGTCGTTGCCACGCCTGGCGGAGTCCTGGGCACTTACCGCAAGGTGCATCTGCCCTATCTCGGCCTAGATATGCACACCACGCGGGGCGATCAGCCGTTCGCCGTTCATGAACTCGAAGGCGTGCGGATCGGCCTCAACATCTGCTACGACTCGGCTTTTCCCGAGGCAGCGCGATGCCTCACCCTGCTGGGAGCAGACCTGATCGTCCTTCCGACGAACTGGCCACCGGGGGCCGAGTGTCTGGCACGGATGGCCATCGCCACGCGGGCGATGGAGAATGCTGTGTACTACGCAGTGATCAACCGCGTCGGCACTGAGCGCAACTTCCGGTTTATTGGCTCCAGCAGCATTTGCAGTCCCGACGGATCGGAGCTGGCTGTCGCCGCAGGAACCGACGAGCAGATTCTGTACGCCGACATCGACGTAGAGCGGTCGCGGCGGAAACATTTCATCCGCGTTCCCGGAGCTCACGAGATCGACCGTCTGGCCGATCGGCGTCCGGAGATGTACGACCTGTTGACCCGGCCCCACAGTCTGGTGACTCCTCGCCAGCGTCATGCGCCGGGGAAGGACGCAGATTGAGCATGAGTCCCTGCCAGGCTGACGGCTGCTGTCATTAACGGCAAGTTACGCCTCCGGATGTCTGCCGGAACACCGCAGTTGGGTCAGCGGGAGAGGATCTCAGGCCCGCGCCTTGAGGATCGCGTCGACTTCCATGGGCCGGGCGAAGTAGAAGCCCTGGGCATAATCGAATCCCAGACTGCGACAGACCTGTGCTTCGGCCGCGGTCTCGACTCCTTCGGCGAGTGTGGCGGTTTCGAATTCTCGCGCCATGTCGACCAGGGTTTTGACCATCCGGAGATGGTGCGGTCCGGCCGAGTCGATGTTCTCGATCAGACAGCGGTCGAACTTCAGGAACCTGGGGGGGCACTTGGCGAGTTCGATGAGCCGGGACTGACCGGCTCCGAAATCGTCGTAGGCGAGTTCGATCCGGAGCTCGCGCAATTGCTCGGAAAACTCGTGCATTTCCCCGACGTCCGTCACCGCCCCTTCGTGCACTTCGACAACGACCGGCAGGCTTCCGCTACTCTCCTGCGCCTTCCGAAGGGAGGGAATGACGTCATCGAACAGGTGTTCGCTGGGATGCGTATTGAGAAACAGCTTGTCACCGGTATCGAGCCGGCCCGCGGCCTCGATTGCAACTTCGCGGCACGTCGCGCTCAGGTCGGCCTCGCGTCCGGTCAGCGAGGCGATCTCGAACATCGCCTGGGGAGACTGCAGCCCCGCCAGGGGACTGCGTGCAAGTGCCTCGTATCCGATGATCGACAGGTCTGACAGTCGCACGATCGACTGGAAGAACGGGACCACTTCACGATCCCGGATCAGACGATCGAACTGGCTGAAAATCCAGTCCGGCTCGAAGGTCGCGATGGACGTTGATGTCTTTTTGAGTTCGGGATCGGCGCGTTTCTTCTGACTGGTGACTGGCGAGTAGACGACACGGAACTCGACGTCGGCGATTTCCACGTGGTCTCCGTCGCAGATCCTGCGGATGCGACGCAAGCGTTCGTGATTGACGAATGTTCCGTTGGTGCTCCCCAGATCGCGGATGAACAGATGCTGGCCGACGACCAGCAACTCTGCATGCCGGCCGGAGACGCACATCGAGTTCAGGCACAGCTGCTGTGTCTCCCGGCGACCGATCGTCAGCCCGCTCCCGAGAATCGGGATCTGCTGGATCGGCGCGCCCGGTTCGAGGCGGCCGATGAGCGACCAGCCCGTGGGGGTCACGGACTCGCGCGGTTCGGTGCGATCCATCAGCATCGGGTCGGACATCAGAAGAAGCGGGGTAAGAAAGGAACCTGGCGACCGAACCCTAGCCCGCGGTGTCAACGCGAACCGATCCGATCAATCTGCATCGCTGCAATTCGATGCGTCACGATGTCCGGTTGCATCGGTTTTTCGGCCTGAATAGGGGAACCACTCGCGCAGAACCCGGGGCGAACCGGAGCGATGCCGCGACGCAGCAGCGAGCGAACCTGGCCGAAGGGACGGAATCTCCCGCAAATCCGTCACATTCACGATTCGCGGACGAATCGGCGGCCCTTCATCTCAAAGCGGGGCAGCGCACCCGTGGCGACGGGAAGGATTTCGGCATGGAACTGCAGACGGTCCTTGATCTGGCGGCGCAACTGTTCGACGAGTTTCTCTACCGAGTCGGGTTTGAGACTGGCACACGCCTCGACCTCGATCTTCAGATGGGGCATCGAGCGGCGGGTCTGCAGAATGATCCGGTACTCGACGACATCGTCGAATTCCCGCAGTATCGCGCCGATGGCCGAGGGGAAGACGTTGTTTCCGCGAATCGTGACCATGTCGTCGACGCGACCCAGAATCCCGCCTTCCAGTCGCATGAGGTGCATTCCGGACGGACAGGGATCGGGCGAGACACGGACGAGATCCCCCGTGCGATAGCGAATGACCGGCTGGTCGACGCGGCCCAGATTCGTGATCACGAGTTCACCGGGCTCGCCCGGCTTGACCGGTTCGCCGCTGTCGGGTCGTACGACCTCGGCGATGCATTCGGTTTCTAGA
>CAZUXX010000002.1:0-16113 GCA_964624215.1 uncultured Planctomycetaceae bacterium | reverse complement strand
CGGGAGCGTCAAACGGCTCGATGCCGAGTGAACCGATGTCCGTCATTCCCCAGTGGTCAAAGACACGGGCTCCCCAGCCCTGCTCGATCCGCCGCCGAATCGACGGAACCGCCCCGCCCGGCTCCCCAGCGACAAGAATGCTGTGCACTGCCGATTTCTGCAGATCCACTCCCAGCGTGGCAGCCGTTTCGACCAGCCGCAAAGCGTACGTTGGTGTGCAGCAGATGATGTTGGCCTGCAGGTCGAGGATCATCCGCAAGCGTGCTTCGGAGGTCATTCCTCCCATCGGGATGCAGCGGCGTCCGGAGCGGCAGCCGCTGTCGAACGCTGCCCAGAACCCGATAAACGGGCCGAACGAGAATGGAAACGCCATCACATCCTCGGGTCCCAACTGGATGATCCGGTAGATCTGGGCCCAGCACCCCATCAGCCAGTTCCAGCTGGCAGGGGTATCCATCCAGATCATCGGGCGGCCGGTTGTACCGGAGGTCTGATGCAGCCGCGAATACTCCTTGAGCGGGTAACTCAGGTTGCTTCCGTAGGGGAGGTGCGCCAGCTGATCCTCGACGAGTTCCTGCTTGGTGCAGAAGGGGAGTCTCGTCAGATCCTCAAGGGAGACAATGCTTTCGGGATCGACTGCGGCCGCGGCGAACTTCCGCTTCCAGAACGGGTTGGCTTCTGCCACCGCATCCACGAGCGCGCACAATCGGTGAAGCTGCCGAAGCTCGATCTCGGCACGAGTCAGACGTTCAGGGAACTGCCGGTCGTTCATTCTGCCAGCTTAGCGAATGACTACAATCAGGTCGGCCTTCACGAGTCGTGGTTTCACCGTCGCCAGAATCCGGGAACTGGTCGTCGAGCGGAGCACTTACGCGTCAACGGAGTGTAGATCCGAGTCAATCCCGACAACCTCGATATCCAGAAACAGGGTTTCGCCGGCCAGCGGATGATTCGCATCGAGCACGGCCTTGTCTCCGGTGATCCGTTGCACCCGGCACGGAATTGTTGTCCCGCAAATCGTTACAGCCAACTGGTCTCCGACCGACAGACCGGATGACACAGTGGATGGAAGGACTCCCGGCGGCACATGCTGGATCAGGTCGTCGCTCTGCCGCCCGAAGGCCTGATCGCCCGGTATGACGATGCGGGCCTGTTCGCCGACAGTCCGCCCGAGAATGGCGTCCGTCAGACCGGGAACCACGGTCTCATCGCCCAGGCGGAATACGAACGGCTCCCGGTTGTGGGAAGACTCGATGACGCAGCCTTCGAGAGTGCTGGTCACATAGTGAATCGAGACGGTGTCTCCCAGGCGGGCACCGGCCATGTCTGAAACTCCAGTCGGCAGAACGCTCCCTCTGTAACGCGCGCCTGCACACATTCCCAGAGTGAAATCCTTCGCAGGCGAACAGGACCAGTGAACTGGTTCGTGAAGGGACGGCTGAAGCGAACGCAGCGACTCGTCCGACTGCTCCTCCCGCGTCGAGATTTCGGCGCGTGCCGGTTTGTTGACGGACGGCACAGGGAGTGTCGCCATATTTGTCTCCTTGCCGCTCGACGATCGTCGCGAGCGTCGTGTACCGAGAGGGGTTGACCGAGTGTGCCCGTCGTGGCCGCACGGCGATTGATTCGCCATACCAACGGAAACGCTCATGCCGATCATGCTCACCGTCGAAACGTTTCTGAACGGGCTCCGCCAGAGTGGCCTGATCGAACCCGACCAACTGGAGACGATGCTGCGCGAGCTTCCGGACGAACTGCGGATGGGGCCGGACGCGGCCGATTTCGCGAACGCATTCGTCGAGCGTGGATGCCTCACCCCGTGGCAGGTTGAAACTCTCCTGCAGGGGAAATTCACGGGCTTCGTCCTCGGCCACTATCGCCTGCTGCAGGTCCACCACCCGGACGAGACGAGACCTGTCTATCTCGCTGAAGACACCCGTTCAAAAAGGCGGTGTCTGCTCACGATCCTGCCGGGCGGGGGGATTACCGACGCTGCCAGCCTGCGGCGACTCGACCGGATCGTCGAAACCGTCATCGCGCTCGATCATCCCAACGTGGTTCGAGTTTACGACATCGGCCACGCAGACGACGAAGGGCGGGAAATTCACTTTCTGGCTTTGGAGCACGTCGAAGGGCAGGATCTCGAGCAGATCCTGAAAGCCGGGCCCCCATTGTCGCCGATCAGGGCTGCGAACCTGATTCGGCAGGCGGCCGAGGGGCTGGCCTCCCTTCACGGAAATGGTTTGCTCCACGGCGACATCCAGCCCGGGCACCTGCTCGTGGACAACAACGGCACTGTCAAGCTCCTCGCCCCCGGTCTCCACCCGTATCTCGATCCGGAGGGAGGCAACAGTCGCGCGGTTGATGAACCTGGCGAGATTGGCGATCTCGGCCGGGCTCTGTTGGCCGCACTGACGGGCCGGCTCTTTGACGTCGAGAGAACGTCGACACCGGGCGATCCGTCACAGGCGGTCGAGGTATCTTCTGCGCTGGAGCAGGCCCGCGAGGATGTTCCCGAGTCGCTGGTGGCGATTGTCGCGAAGATGATGGCCGAGCGCAAAGAGGATCGCTATCAGACGGCGCGGGCCGTGGCACGGGCATTGTCGGAATGGCTGGTGGAACACGGGGATGAGGCTTGGCGGTCCAGACATCCGGAAGTCGTCGTCGCCGTGGCTGGCCTAGAGGGGCTGCGGTCGGCCGCCAGCCCGGAGACCAAATCCGCCCGTCACATTCGAACCGAAGAGGAACTGCTCCCGGAGGTGGTGGACAAGCCGCATGGTCAATCGACTGAGGCCCAGCGGACCCCACCGGTGGACACCGTCAAAGTGACCCCGTCGGAGACTCCTGTTCAGACTCCCGCGGTCCCGGCCGCAGACGTGATGAGTGTGTTGTCACCGACGTCCGGCAGAATTCGGAACGACCTCTCTCCCGGGAATCTACCGGCGGCGGCTCCACAGCGGCTCGATCCCGTTTCCCACGCTCAGCTGGTTCTCCACTGGTCACAACCTGCAGAACGCGGCTGGACGCGTCTGCTAACGATCCCGGGCCTGTTGGGGATAGCGCTCGCCATCATCGGCGTGCTGCTTGTGGGCGGGATGGGCTATTCCCTCTACGCGCGCGCCAAAGCCCCTGCACCTGTTGAAATCGAAGCGGAGCCTCTAGAGTCGCTCGATGATCCACCGCGAGCCTTGCCGATTCGCTTGCCGTCGCGGGATGAGCCGTGACCGGGGGGAGACGTTGCGGCGGTACTCGCATTGCGGGCGGGTTCGACTCAGGAATCGGCAAGCGCGGGAAGTCCCACTCGCGGACAGACATCGAGTAGCGGGCACTCGCGGCATTGGGGACTGCGGGCGGTACAAATGCGGCGGCCGTGATGAATCAGCCGGTGGGAGAAGTCGACCCATTCCCGTCTGGGGAGCAGTTTCATCAGGTCCTGTTCGATCTTCTCGGGTGTCGACCGGGTCGTGAGCCCGAGTCGGCGGGAGATCCGCTTGACGTGCGTATCAACGACCACACCGCTCGCGATGCCGAATGCGGTCCCGAGCACGACGTTGGCCGTCTTGCGGCCGACGCCGGGGAGGTCAATGAGTTCTTCGAGCGTGCGGGGGACTTCTCCTCCATGCTTTTCTGAGACGGCGCCTGCCATCCCGAGCAGGGACCGGGCCTTCGAGCGAAAGAATCCACACGACTGGATGATCTTCTCGAGTTGCGCGGGACGTGCCTTGGCGAGATCCTGCGGAGTGGGATAGGCCTTGAACAGCCGGGGGGTGACCATATTCACCCGTGCATCGGTGCACTGGGCCGAGAGGATGGTGGCGACGAGCAACTCGTACGGGTTGTCGTGAACGAGCGCGCAGGTCGCGTCGGGATAGTGTCGTTTCAGCCGGCGCACGATGGTCTGTGCCCGGCGTTTCAGTTCCGAATCCGCCACGGTGTTCCTCTGGAAAGTCGAGCGGCAGTGTGCATTCCCCTTGCGGGCACTGCAACCGTGACATCCCTCACAGTCCTCAGCGTCCCATGTGACTTTCGCAGCTTCGCCGTTTCCCCCGGAATCACAGGGGGGAAATGCCATGGGATGGTTCGATGTAAACAGGGCAGACATTGTGGTGGGGCTCTGCAGCACAGAGCCGCCCCGCACGGCGACGTGAATCAGACACTACCGAACAGGGAACCGGTTGCGGTCACGGCAGCCGCACCCGCTTCGAGATCACCCCGGAAGGAGTTTCCCCCATGCTCGTTCTCTCAAGACATCGCGATGAAAGTATCATGATTGGCGACGACGTCGTGGTGACGGTCGTCGACATTCGCGGGGACAAGGTGCGTCTGGGCATTCAGGCACCGGCTCACATCCCCGTCCACCGACAGGAGATTTACGAGGCGATCCAGCGTGAGAAGAACGCAGCGCCTCCTTCGGCCAAGTCGTCCAGCTAGTCCCCATTCCACCGCGGGTGATCTCGGCGTTTTGCGGACGGCACGCATCCTGGAGTGCCGTTCGCAGACGTCACCCGGCTCGCGGGGCATGCGAGCGTCATGCCCCCTGTCCTTCGAACGCCGCGTAATGCCATGGCCATCGATCTCGCAGTCGTCCCCGTCGCAGGCATTGGAACGCGTCTTTTGCCGGCAACCAAAAGCCAGCCGAAGGAAATGCTGCCGGTGGGACGCAAGCCGGTCGTGCAGCACGTGGTTGAGGAACTGCACTATTCCGGGGTACGGCGGGTCCTGTTCGTGACCGGCCACGGCAAGGGATCGATTGAGGACTTCTTCGACGTCGATCAGGCACTGATCGATCACCTCCGCTCACAGGGGAAGGAGGACCAGCTCGCGGCACTTGCGTTCGAGCGGAACGCTCTTGAGTACGCTTACACGCGGCAGCGGGAGCAACTCGGGCTGGGGCACGCAGTTTTAACGGCGGCACCGTTTGTCCAGAACGAGCCGTTCGTGGTCGCGCTGGGAGATTCGATTCTCGGGCTTCACGGCCAGTCCCGCTGTGTGCAGCGGATGACGCAGATCTGTGAAGAGCGCGATGCCGAGATGGTGGTTGCCTTTGAAGAACTGCAGTCGCGGACCGAGGTGGTGCATTACGGAATCGCGCAACCGGGAGTTCCGCTGGGAGACGATCTGTTCGAGTTGACCGATCTCATCGAGAAGCCCGGCGTCGACGAAGCGCCAAGCATGCTCGCCGTCGCAGCGCGGTACGTTTTCAAGCCGACGATCTTCGAGTACCTGCAGCGCACCGGACGGGGCAAGGGGAATGAGATTCAGTTGACCGACGCGATGCAGTCCCTGATCCGCGAACGTCCCGGGTGTGCGATCGGAGTCAAACTGCCGCCGGGGGAAAAGCGGTACGACATCGGAAACTTCGCCAGCTACTTCCGTGCGTTCCTCGACTTTGCCGTTGCCGACGAGGAATACGGTGAGATGATCCGGGAGCACCTGCGCACCGTCGTCGCACAAACCGGGGGCTAGCATGCGCATCATCCGCACCCGTGCCTACGCCCGTGCCGGGCTGATCGGCAATCCCTCCGACGGCTATCACGGCAAGACGATCTCCGTCATCGTGCGGAACTTCCGCGCCAAGGTGACCCTCTATGAATGGCCCTCGATCGAGATCGTCTGGAGCCAGGACGAGCACAGCCGGTTCGATTCGGTGCACGAGCTGGTGCATGATGTGCAGCTGCACGGCTACTACGGCGGCATCCGGCTGGTGAAGGCGACGATCAAACGGTTCGTCGAGTACTGCGAGCTGAAAGGGCTGCCGCTGCATCCGGAGACGTTCTCCATCCGCTACGAGACGAATATTCCGCGGAACGTGGGGCTCGCTGGATCCAGTGCGATCATCGTGGCCACGCTGCGGGCCCTGATGGAATGGTACGGCGTGGAGATTCCCCAAGAGGTCCAGCCGTCGCTTGCACTGAGTGTCGAGCGCAACGAACTGGGAATCACCGCCGGCCTGCAGGACCGGGTGATTCAGGTCTACGAGGGGGTGGTCGCCATGGATTTCAGCAAGGAGCTGGAGCAGACCGATCCCGAGGTCGAGTTGAGCTGGGGGCGGTATTCTCCGCTCGACCCGGCTGCACTACCGCCGTTGTATGTGTCGTACAGCGCACAGCTGGGAGAGCCGACCTATGTGACGCACAACCCGCTGCGGGCCCGGTATGAAGCAGGGGATCCCGACGTGCTTGAAGCGATGGAGACCTTCCGCACGCTCACGGACGAATTTATCGCGGCGATGCAGTCGGGGGACGTGGCAGAGATGAGCCGGCTCCTCGATCGGAACTTCGACACCCGGCGGGTGATCTGCCCCTTGAATCCAGCCCACGTCCGGATGGTTGAGGTCGCCCGCTCCACCGGTGCCTCCGCGAAGTTCGCCGGATCGGGTGGGGCGATTATCGGTGTGGCAACCGATGAGTCGGTGATGGAGCAGCTCCGCAACCGGCTCGGACCGCTGGGCTGCGCGGTCATTCGCCCCAAGATCACGGGGTGAAGGCTGCTGCCGGATGCTCTGCGGGATCCGCGTTGGGGGGCGCATTCCCCGACAACATGTTCACTGCGAAGCAGCAGCACGTCAGCCGGTGGCAATTGCGTCAGGGGGTTTCCGGGAACAGCTGGGACACACTGGTGCGGTCGTGGATGGACTGAATCGCTTCTGCGAACAGCCCGGCGACAGAGACGACCGTGACGTTCGGCGGGAGCGGGGATGCGTAGGCTTCGATCGAATCGGTAATGAACAGCTGGCGGATCAGGCTGTTACCGATCTTCTCCATCGCCCCGGGTGAGAGCACCCCGTGGGAAACGGCGGCGTAGATGTCGCGGGCCCCCCGGTCCTTGAGAACCTGGGCCATGGCGATCAGCGTGCCGCCGGAGATTGTGAAGTCATCGACGATGAGGACGTTGCAGCCATCGACGTCGCCGATCACCTCCAGCACTTCCGCCTGTTCGTCGTGTGCGGCCCGGGTCTTGTTCCCGATGGCCACTCGCGTTCCCAGGTAGTTGGCATAGGCCGAGGCCCCCTTGGCGAACCCGACATCGGGACTGCAGACAACGACGTTTTCGAGTCCCAGACTGCGAAAGTGGTCACAAAGAACGTATCTCGCGTACAGATGATCGACGGGGATTTGAAAGAACCCCTGGATCTGCGGAGAGTGCAGGTCCATCATCAGACAGCGGTCGGCCCCCGCTGCCTCGATGGCATCGGCACAGACGCGGGCGCGAATCGACACCCGCGGCTCATCCTTCTTGTCTCCCTTGGCATAGCTGAAGTACGGGATGACCGCCGTCACCTGCTGCGCGCTGGCCCGCTTGAGCGCATCGATCCAGAACAACAACTCCATGAAGTTGTCGTTGACGGGTTGATGCACCCCCTGGATGACGTAGCAGTCGCGGCCGCGCACGTTCTCGAGGACACGGACGAAGACATTCCCTTCGCTGAAGTAGTGGGCTTCACACGGGGTGAGTGAGACGTTCAGCGCCTCAGCCACCCGCTGGGCGAACATGGGATTGGCCGAACCTGCCAGCAGCGTGAGTTCTCCCTGGGGAGGCTGGAACGGCTGGGCACGAGGACCGTGAGAAACACGAGACGGCATGGAAGGCAACGGGACGGCATCAGGGCGGCAAAGCGAACGGGCATCATATCGCACGTCGGCCAAGAGTCGAGTTGCCATCACCGCAAGTCGCCGGCGACTTTTCGGCCCCTTCCTGCCGGGAAACGGCTACTTCTGAACTCAGAGAGGTTGTCGCGCCTCCCGAACTGTTTCCACGCCGCGGCTCGTCCGCCTGCTTCATCGATACAGTCGGTATTGCCTCCCCGCGGCACCGACGTTGCGTCACTTCCCCAGATGCTTTCGCAGGAACTCGAACGTTCTGTCGCCGTTGATTGTGTGCGGCCCGAGGAACCATTCGATCTCTGTGCGATTGCCGATGCCCAGGCGGTCGTAGTGCTCGCGAACTTTCGCGTATTCCCACGCAACCCATTCGTCGGGTGCGACGCCGTCGTCGTGACCCCGCTCGACCATCAACGGTCGCGGAGCCATCAGCCACGACAGCTCTGCGTAGCCGGCCAGGTGCCCCATATTCCATTCGAACATCTCGTATTCCTTCGTGTAGACGTAGGAGTAGCGATCTTCGGCCGAGACGTTCTTGCGGATCCACTCGTTGAAGTCGGCCGAGCAGATCGAGAGGGCGTACTGCACATCGGAACTGTCATGCAGCAGCGGGGGCACCCGGACCGCGGTCTTTCCGCCGTAAGAAAGTCCGTAGAACCCGATCCTCCCCGCATCGACATACGGCAGTGTCGCCAGCCAGCGGAGCGTCTGCCGGTGCTGTTCGATGATGTAGCTGAACAGGGAACGTCCCAGCGGGTTGCTCTTGCGCTGGATGACCCGAAAGTCGTGCTCACCCCGATACGGATTCTGGGGGGCGTAGACGATATAGCCCTGTCTGACCAGTTGCGTGCTGAACCCCTTGTAGGCCCGCCACGCCCGACTGCTCTGATCGGTCGTGATCGTATCCCACGGTGTTCCCTCCAGACCATGCTGGCAGACGACGACCGGCCTCCGCTCGCCCGGGTGGAGATCCTTCGGAATCAGCAGGATACCTCCGGCGATGACCAGTGCGTGCGGCGCGGCGTGTTCTGTCGCCGTGCCGCCGGCGGAGTCGGCATCATCCGGACTCTCCAGCGTTCCGCCGACATCGAGCAGGACTTCGTATCCGACATGGGTCGGCTCATCGATCACCCGACGGCTGCGGGGATTGGCAGGCACGTCGCCGAAGTCGAGGCGGCCGATCATCTCGGTGTGAACTGTTTCGCGGTACGGGCGGGACGAGTTGACCCAAGCGTCGACGCTGCTGCGATCCACTTTCGACCAGAACGCATCCCGAACCTTGTCGCTACGGTGCAAGAGTCGCTGGGAATGGCGAACGAGCTCATCCACCTGCCGCGTCTGCCGGGCCGCGGCGAATTCTGCCAGCTGCTGCTGGTCGATTTTGTCGGCGTCTGACAGTGCATCGACATCCTGAACATCCTGCAGACCGGCCGCTGCGAAGAGCTGTTGCCGCGCCGCTGGTGCAAACGACGCCGAATTCGTCGAATCGACCAGCGTCACCTGTTCGGGGACGCCGAGCTTCCCGAAGCAGCGCCTGGCGATGTCAAACTCCCGGCGGACCGACTCGATCGCGGGGGTTTCGATGTGGCCAGGTGCCGCGTAGTCGGCACCGCTGGGCAATGGTGCTGGCGGGGAGACCTTGAGAACCTGTGCGTTTTCGAGGATCAGCCGTCGCGGAGCAATCAGCCGGGCAATTGCGGCATCACCGAAGCCCTTCAGTTGCTGCCAGACGTTGCGGTCGATCGGTTCCTTCCAGACGTGCGTCCTCTCGTCGAAATAGCCGCTGACGAGTGTGACGGTGATGCGGTCGTCGAGCGCGGCGGACAGGAAGGCCAGCCGTCCGCCTTCCCCCTCTCCAGCCACAATGACAGGCGTGTTTGACTCGGCCCCTGAGAGCGAGTGGTACCAGTCGATTGCGGCCTGCACTTTCTGAACTTCGAATCCGGCAGGCGTGCGGCCGAGCTCGAAACCCACCCGGTACAGATGTTCGCGAGCGGGGATGTT
Organism: uncultured Planctomycetaceae bacterium; assembly: GCA_964624215.1. Lineage (GTDB taxonomy): Bacteria > Planctomycetota > Planctomycetia > Planctomycetales > Planctomycetaceae > CAZUXX01. The sequence goes on along the minus strand of CAZUXX010000002.1, from coordinate 6,508 downwards.
CGTCGGACGGATGGGGCCTTGCTTCGCATGCGGCTGGTGGCGACCGATGAGATCGGGGATCAGGACGATGCAGCCGGCCCGGGCCAGCCTCAGTGCCACCTGGTGTTCGGGTGGCCGGTCTCCCGTGAGTCCTGCGAGTTCTTCCGGCGGAGTTCCTGCATCCGGGAGGAGGATCGCCAGACCTGCTGGTGAATCGCCGTTGCCGACCTCGTTGCCGGCGGTTCGCAGGAGCAGTCCTTCCGCCGTCACCCCTTCGATCACGTCCCATGAGACATCTTCGATGAGGACGTCTGAGGTTTCCTGCTGTGCGGCGAAGCGTCGTGTGGCCGCGAGTTGCAGCCGGGGAGGGACCCGAGGATCCACTGCTCCGATCAACTCGCGCAATTTCTCTCGTCGGGAGGCGACCTGATCCTGATCGATCTGCGACGGGTCCCGTTCGCGCGTGGTCCGGGCGAGTTCCTGCTCGGCAAAGCGATTGATGCCGGCGACCATCACCACATCCAGCGGTTCGGTGAGCTCGAGCGCCGTCGTGCCGGGAAGCCGTTCTCCCGTGGGCACCTGCGCCCCGGCAGCAGAGACCATCCCCAGAACCAGAGACAGGACCAACCCGCGCACCATGAATCTCTCCCGGCCGTGGAAGCAATCGAATTGAAGGGAGTGCTGCCGGAGGTCATAACGAACTCATCGAGCAAAGTCGATTACTGGTCGGTCGGGCGAGGAAGATTCAGGGCCTTCCAACAGACACACTGTGTGCGACGCATCCCGTGGCGGGTGGTACAGTGCAGCGTCTTGATAGAAAGGACTCGACTGATGCCCGACCTTGACGAAATTCGAAGCTGCTTTCCCACCCTTGAACGTGTCGAGGCTGCCCGACGCGCACCGGTTGTCTATCTCGACGGACCTGCAGGAAGCCAGGTGCCCCGGCAGGTGCAGGCAGCTGTGCTGGCGTCGCTCGGGAAGCACTCCGCGAACCGCAGTGGCTGCTTTCCCGGCAGTCGCGAGACCGATGCGATGTTTGCGATGGCCCACCAGACGCTGGCGGATTTTCTCGGTGCTGCCGACGCCGACGAAATTGTGTTCGGTGCGAACATGACATCGCTGACGTTCGCCCTTAGCCGTGCGATTGCCCGAACGTGGAAGCCGGGGGATGAAATCATTGTCAGCCGTCTGGACCACGCGGCGAATGTTGACCCGTGGGTGCTCGCTGCACAGGATTGTGGAGCGGTCGTCCGGCACATCGACGTCCATCTTGAGGATTGCACGCTGGACCTGGATTCGTTTGATCATGCACTGAGCGAGCGAACGCGGCTGGTCGCCGTCGGGTACGCCTCCAACGCGACTGGCACGATCAATCCGGTTGCCGAACTGGTTCGTCGTGCGAAGTCGGTGGGGGCGATGACCTTCATCGATGCGGTTCACTTCGCCCCGCACGGACTGCTTGATGTGCAGGCGATCGGTTGCGATTTCCTGGTCTGCTCGGCGTACAAGTTCTTCGGTCCTCACGTAGGGTTCCTGTGGGGGCGACGTGAACTGCTCGAAACCCTGCAGCCGTACAAGCTGCGACCGGCGCCGGAGTCAATTCCCGGGCGGTGGATGACCGGAACACAATCGCACGAGGGAATCTCCGGCGCGGCGGCGGCCGTCGACTATCTTGTCGAGATCAGCGGGCACGGGGAGGCCAGGGCGATGTCACGCCGGGCCCGGTTGACGGCGACGTTCGACTGGATCACCGCCCACGAACGAGCGCTGGTGAGACCGCTGCTCGACTATCTTGTGAACCGCGACGATGTGCGGGTCTGGGGGATCACCGATCCGGCGCGGCATGTCGAACGTGTCCCTACGGTGTCGATCACGCACCGCTCAAGGACGCCATGGGAGATGGCGGAGGCGCTGGCTGCCCGCGATGTGTGGGCCTGGCACGGGAATCACTATGCGCTTCCCTTCACCGAGACTGCCGGACTGGAGCCGCACGGCACTCTGCGAATGGGGATGTTGCACTACAACACGGTGGATGAAGTGCAGCGAGTGATCCGGGCTCTTGATGACGTACTCGGCGAATAGAACCAAGACCGGCCGAGGCGGAGGGATCACTCGGCAATGCCGTAGCGGACAATGCACCACAGGGCCTTCAGGCCATCGCGCCAGCCGATTTTCTTGCCCTCTTCGTAGGTGCGTCCGTGATAGCTGATGGACATCTCGAACACGCGATAGCCGCGGCGTGCGACCCGGGCGGTCATCTCCGGTTCGATGCCGAAGCGGTTCTGCTTCAGTCGCGGTGCGATCTCGGCGATCACCTCCCGGCGGAACAGCTTGTAGCACGTTTCCATATCGGTGAGGTTGAGATTCGTAAAGCAGTTCGACAGCAGTGTCAGGAACTTGTTGCCCAGATAGTGCCAGAAGTAGAGGACCCGGTGCGGACGGTCCCCCAGAAAGCGGCTGCCGAACACGACATCGGCCTCACCTTCGACGATCGGCTGCAACAGACGCGGAATTTCTGACGGATCGTATTCGAGATCGGCATCCTGGATGATCGCGACATTTCCGGTCGCAGCGAGAAACCCGCTGCGGACTGCTGCTCCCTTCCCCCGGTTCACATCGTGGTACAGCACGCGGATCTGCGTGAGGTCGTCCACGGCGACGGGCCCGTCGCCGTAAGTCTCCCGGAGGTATTCGCGCGTTCCATCCGTACTGCAATCGTCGATGAGAATGACTTCCTTGCGGACCGGGACGCCAAAGACCTTCTCCAGCAGCGTCGGGAGGGTGGGGCGCTCGTTGTAAACCGGGATGACGATCGTCAGCACGAAATCGCGCGGCAGCTTGTAGATTCCCAACTGCTTGCAGGCTGCATCCCCCAGCAGCTGCGCCATGGACTCGTACCATTCCTCGGAAAACGGCGAACCGCTCGCGTATCCCAATGGCATCGTGCTGGCGTTCAGCTGGTCGGTCATCATCGATGGAGTGGACTGCTTGAAGGCCCGTTCAAAACGTTTCTGTGGCATCCGCGTCGACGGCGGGCTTTCTCCGGGGGCCTGACTGAAAGGATGCCATCGAACTGCCGCGACGCTGACATTTCACCAGGGTTCGCCCGGAGCCGGGGGCCAGAGGGGGACAATCGTAGCGACTTTTCAGGGTTCTGACTCGCCCGAACCCGGTCGGGATTGGTCGGGTGCTGACTCCTCGCGGGCCGTCACCTGGCCGGGACGTTGCACGACAGGAGGGGCCGACACCGGGGGCAACAGCTTTTCAAGTTCCTCGGCTACCGCACGAACCGAGATCACCGCCTGTTCGAAATTGATGTGCGTCGACGCCAGAGGCGCATCGTGAGCGAACTGCTCGACTGCCTTCCGGAATCGGGGCAGTTTCTTTCTGAGCATCTTGAGGTAGGCCTGCGGGTCGTCGGCGCGGGTCTCAACCGCACGCGTCAGATCAAACACTCCGCGGACGATCCCCATGAGCTCGGGGAATTCCTCGACCTCTTCTCCGTGTTTGATGAAGGTGCGGACCATCCACGCGTGTGCCAGGAGCTTGCGGCACCGTTCGACAACGTCCGCGTCCGACCGTTGCACCGATTCGCTCAACACCGTCCAGTCTCTCCACAACCGATCGGGCTGTCGCCCTGCGTCGCGTCTTCCACCAGCAACCGCGAGGCGGCAGCACCACAGACCATTCGAGTTGCCCCGCGGCTGCATCCACTCGGGCCCCTGAGGGGCTTCGCATAACCTATGCAGCGAGTCCCGGTGAAACAACATCCCGCTGGCGCGAACGGCCGACTGCTGCAGTGAGACGGTTTGCCGGATGTGCCCGGTGAACGCGTTGCGCAGCGTCGTTCTGTTGTGGTGTCGGGTGGATTTCAAACGACACCGCAGAAGAACCTGAATCTAGTGGGCCGGGGGCGGGCTGTTCTGGAACGCACGGTTCCGATACAGGAACTCGATGATGTTGCCTTCGTGGGGCTGCATCCAGTGGAGCTGGATCGTCTTTACCGGGCCGATGTTCAGGCGGTCAATGTGCGTGGCGTCGAGCAGCTGCCGCGACCACTTCTCGTCGTTCGTCAGACAGCTGGCGACCAGCGTTGGGCCGATCTTCCGGAGCATCTGGTCCTGCGGACACTCGACGACCGAGGCGAAGGGGAACATGTACTCGGTGTTTGCCAGGCTCGCTTCCGGCGAGGTGCAGTGAATAATCGTAGGTCGCAGGAAGTCGTGCCGCTCGTGATGGATCCAGCGATCGCCGTTGCGGTATTTCGCCGTGACTTCGGTATTACCGGGCTCCTTGAGCTTTTCCTCGATCTGGTTCTGCATCGCCTCGGCGGCCCCCGGGATTGTGAAGGCGGCCAGCCCGGCTTCGGGATCGGTCATGGGCCTGGGCTCGATGGGGCCAAGCCGCTCCGCAATTGCTTCGGCGATCTCCTGCGTGTGTCTGGAGGCCCAGATACCGCTGGCGTTGATGCAACTGCGTCCGCCATTGGCGAAGATCGAGTCGACCATCAGGTCGAGGTAGTCCTCCCATTGATCGACGACATCATCGCCGATCAGGATCTTGGAGAAGCCGGGGCCGTGGGCCTGCACGCGCGGGTCGCCGTGGTACTGCTGCACGGTGGCGGAGCCGCCGAAGATCATGGAGCGGGGGCAGGATTCGAGCACAGCGGGGCCGCAATCCGATCCGCCGGGATAGATGGAGATTGCTTCGCGGGGGATGCCGGCCTGAGCGAAGGCTTCGTAGATGCGGTAGGGAGTCCAGGGCTCCTGCTTGCCGGGCTTCAGGGCGAGACCGATCTGCAGAGGGATCACCGGCATCCACAGCGTGTGGACACCGGGCGAGTTCGAGGGGAGCACCAGCCCGACCACGCTTGTCTGTGCCTGGTAGCTGACCATGATGCCGCGGCTCTCCATGCCGTATCCCCGGGAGAGGATTTCGAACGGGAGTCCGCGGGTGAGGGCTTCGAGCGTGGCACGCATGTTCTTGAGCACGTAGGCGTTCTTCCGCATATTGGCGGCGCACATGTGCTCGGGGAGGCCGGTTGTGGCCGACTGGATGCGGCAGAAGTCCTGCGGTGTCTGATGGCCGTTGCCGAGTGGAAGCGTCCCTTCGAGGTACAGCTCTGCCGCTTTCGCGGCTTTCTCGCAGAGCTCTTCGATGGAGAACTGGCGGAGCGCATCGCGAGCGCGGTCGGCCTTTCGCATGTCCATCTTGATGAGGCCGCCCGTCGCCTGATGCATCAGGGCCATTTCCTCGCCGGTCTCGAACTGGACGACCGGCTGCTTCTCCATGGACTCGTACGGCTGGCCCCAGCGGATGACAGGAATTTCGAGCATGGTGCTGGCTCGGTTGGTGATTTCGGCGAGCGACTCAGGGAGGGACGCAACTGCGAGACACGCAGGCGAGTCACGGACAGTCGATCACCCGGTGTTGACGCTGCCCGGTCTTATGACCAGCACGGGGAGCGCCGCGGAACCGGGTGACAGATCGCCCGCAGGCGTTTCGGACTCAATACACTCCCACCGTGGTTGTTTTGGCAATCTCGTGGAAGGGTCTCGTACCGCTGACACCATCCCACGGATACTTTTCGTGCGGCATCTCACGTTCCCCTTCATCACGTTCCATGAAGCCGGGGATGAAGAGTTCATCCGTGAGCGTATACAGCTTGACGCGACCGGTTTCGCCGTAGTCGACCAGCCTGGAATAGTCCTTGAAATCGACGACTTCCAGTGCCGCACGGGGCTGCGGCGCATAATAGGTGATCTTGTAATTGTCGGCCGGGTCGAAGGGTTTCCCGCAGGCGAGGCCCATCAGCGTGTTGCCGTAGGTTGGGGTGATATACACATCGGGACCGAGCAACTCTTCTTTACAGAACCGGTACCACTGCGGAGTGAATTCGGTTCCGCCGGCGAAGATGCCGGTGATGCCGGCCTCGGCGATCGAGGACCCGTTATCCATCAGCCGCAACGCCAGCGCCTCGAGCAGCTTCGGGGTCGCGAACATACACCGTATGTCGTGGTTCGCGGAGAGGATGGTCACTGCCTGATCGATGACGTGATCGGCATATGCTTTCGCTCCCTGGACATCCCCCTTCTTGAGCAGCTTGACGACCCAGCGGGGGTCGAGGTCAACGCAGAAGCAGATGCCGCCGCGGAACTGGCACAGGTGCTCGACCGCCAGACGCAAGCGGCGCGGTCCGGAGGGTCCCAGCATGAGCCAGTTGGCCCCGCGGGGAAACTTGTCGTCGGGGAGCGTGGCGGAGAACTGCTCGTAGTCGATCCAGTGGTCGCGAACGACACAACGACTCTTGGGAACTCCCGTGGTCCCGCCGGTTTCGAATGCGTACTTGTATTCGTTATGAAACCGCTTCGGGAGGAATCGCTGGACCGGACCTCCGCGGAGCCAGTCGTCTTCGAACAGCGGGAATTTTTTCAGGTCGTCAAAGCACTTGATTTCGGTCAGCGGGTCGAACTTCAGCTCCGCTTTCTTGGCCAACCAAAACGGGCTGCCGGTCCGCTCATCAAAATGC
>CAZUXX010000001.1:18168-25803 GCA_964624215.1 uncultured Planctomycetaceae bacterium | reverse complement strand
GAGCCTGATCCCTGCGGGCTGACTGGAAACGGGATCCATCGCAACAGCAGCGGCAGAAGGAAGACCGTGCCGATCAGTCCGCCCAGCATCGACAGACTGACCAGTGCTCCGAAGTACACCAGCGGAATAAAGTTCGACAGGGTGAGGACCAGGAATCCGGCAACGAGCACGAGATGCGCAAACACCAGGGCCCGACCGACCGAAGTGTGCGTCGCGCGCACCGCCTCAACATGGGACAGCCCCTGCCGGCGGATCAACTGGTAGTTGTTGAGGTAATGGATCGTCGCGTCCACTGTCAGGCCCATTGAGACGCTGGCGATCATCGCCGTGCCAATGTTGATCGGCAACCCCGACCAGCCCATGCCCCCGATGACGACGACCAGCGGAAACAGGTTCGGCAACAGCGAGATGGCCCCGATCCAGAGGCTGCGAAACGCAATCGTCAGACAAACGAAAATGCCGGCGGTGGCGATCAGAAAACTGCTCAACTGATCCGACAGGATGCTGCTGATGAGGTTGGCCAGAAGAACATACAGCCCCGTCGCGCGCGCCTCGGGATAGAGCTCGCGCGACGTCTTCTGGACTTCATCGATGAGCTGCAGCTTCGTTTCGGCCGGTTGCCTCTCCATTGACCGCAGGACGATCCGCATCGTCCCGGCCTCGGAGTTGTACAGACTCGGAACGAACTCGGGCTGAATCAGCGAGATCCGCTCCCGCCGCTCGCGGACATTGCTCCCCGGAGCGAAATCGAGCCCGTCGGTCAGCGAGACGACTTTGGTCAGACGTGTCCCGTCGGCCAGTTCAATCTGCCTCAGCCGGGCGGTCAGCTCCCGCACCTGTTCCAGCGATTCGTCTGTCAGCGTCTCCGGCGTGTCAAACAGGACCTCCCAGTTGCCGGCCCCCCCCATGCGGGACTCGAAGTAGTCCAGAGCCTGCACAATGGGGCTGGAGTCGCGGAAGTTCTTGCTGAAGTCGGTTTCGACCCGCAAGTTCAACAGACCCGCCGATGTGACTGCCATCACCAGCCCGAATAACACGAGATACGTCAGGGGCCGCCGCTCCAGTGAGTGTGTGATGGCGCGGAGGACACGCAGAAGTGCCCCCTCGGCCGGCGTCGAACGTGGATCGCTGTCGGCAGGAAACAGCAGGACTCCTCCGGGAATCAACAGCAGGCAGCACACCAGTGTCAGGATCGAGGCGATCCCGAGCATGATTCCGAAGTTGTAGATCGGCAGAATCTCGCTCACCAGCAGAGACCCAAAACCGATCGCGGTCGTCATGCACGTCCAGAAGATCGGCGGCAACAGTTCGGCCAGCGTTCGACGCAATGCTTCCTGACGATCGAACTCGCTGCGGAATTCACGGAACTTCACCGTCACATGCGTGACAGTGGCGATCCCCACGATTGTCACCAACGAGACGAGCATCGCCCCGGCGATACTCATCCCGATCCCCAGTTCCACCAGGATGGCCTTCGTCCACAACAGCGTGATCTGCACGACGGCCACCGGCAGGATCACCCACCGCAGGCTGCGAAACAGTGTCAGAATGACAACGATCAGCAGGAGGGACGAGGTCCAGCCGAGAGTCCGGCTGTCTTCGTCGACATACCGGAACATGTCCTGAACCTGGACTGGTTCCCCCGCGACGACAGCGGGCGGGTCATGGGCCGCTGCGAGCTCGCGAATCTGTCGGATCGTCTCCGAACGTGGCACGGGCGCCACTTCGGAAGGTTCCAGACGCAGCACGATTCCGATCGTGCGGCGATCCTCCGAGACCACGATGTGTTCGCCGAACTCGAGCAGTTCCTCCTGATTCCAGCTGGCATAGACCCGCGCCAGCTTTCGTTGTGCCAGTCGTGCGAACACCCCCCCACGCCGGGTAGGACGGTTTGCCTGCGCCTTGAACTGGGGACGCAGCAGCGTATCCAGCGACTGGGTACTTTCGGGGCGGACCCCGGGAACGGCATTCAACTGCTTGACGAATGCCGCGATCCCGTCGAGATGACGTTCACTTCCCAGATCGAACGGCCTGACAATCGGCCATGCCGAATACCAGGGCCCCAGCCCCCAGCTCAGTTCGTGGAGTGGCGCGTCAAAAGCAAGCAGGACAAATTCATCACCGCCAAACCACTCTCGACTCTGCTCCAGGGAAACGCGCAGAGGGTCGTCTGCTGCAAAAAACGAGTGGATCGAATCATCCGTCTGCAGCTGTGGAGCGATCAGGGCCGCCGGAATCGAGAGCGCGACCGCAATGATCAGCAGCCACTTGTGGTGGCGAATCAGTTGTTCCGTCACCCGGGCAGAGAGCGGCTGAGGGGAAGCTGGCATCACACGCTCGACCGGATCGCAAAGACATGCGGCTCATCCCGCTCCCGGCAACGATCAGCCCCCGCGATCAGGTATCTCCCCTCAGTCCACCGGGACGCCCCTTCCCGGGGGAACAGCAGGAAATTGCTGCACTCCGCCCCCACGGATCGGTCGGTGAGCGAGCGACGTTCCTCAAGACCCACTGCACCCGTCGCGACGATAACTGCTGTCCCGAACACCGGGGGCAGGCTCGTATGCAGCGAAACGGTCGATGAACATCCCACGCCTGTACTCGTCGCTGATTGATCAGAAACACGGAAGCCGCCAGACGTCCGCGGGAACCAGCGGTGGCAGACACCGCGGGTTGCCTGCGGGGCCTCAATCTTCCGGATGCTCGATCTTTGGCCAGTAGGATTCGAAGTCAAAGTGCGGATCGTTATCCCCGTCGTGGCACTGACGACACAGCTTCTGATCAGCCTCGGCCTTGCTGATCCACATCCGCTTGCGTTCGGCTTCGATCTGTTCGTCGGTTCCCTCGCCGTTTTCGAACTTCACATGGTCACTCCCCGGCCCGTGGCAGTTTTCGCACTGGTTGCCGAGCAGATGCGGCGTCTGCATGGAATCGATAAAGCCCGACTCGTACCGGAATGCCTGTTGCGGATGCCAGCCCGTGACGTGGCACGCGAGACACTCGGCATCCCAGCTGCGATCGATCACCGGTTCGATCTGGTTCTCCCGGCCTGTCGCCAGGCTCTCGAATGCATGCGCGTGCCCGGTGGTCATCCACTTGTCATAGGCTTGCGTGTGGCACTCCTTGCACACCTCGGCTCCGACGAAGGTCCGGCCACTGGGGTGAGGAGGCGGATTCGCATTGTCGACCAGATCCGGCCGCTCATCCTCCAGACGCTTCTGGTAGACCTGCATCAGCCGGTCGACCACCGGGTCGTTGGCGAAGGTCTCTCCGTCGAGTGAGACCAGTTCGTACCGCAGTGCGGGCTGCTGGCCGGGGTAGAAGCCGACGAGCCCCACATTCTTTCCCTTCGTACCCACCTTGAGGAACATCGCGTCACCGACACTGGAGGGACGCGTGTTCGGGTCTTCCGGACCGCCTGCAGTGACGACGAGTCCGAACTGTGGGAACTGCCGGGCAAGCTGCTCCGATACCGATTTTTCACAGTGCGAGAGCAGGATCATCAGATCAGGCTTCTGGGCGATCATCTGTGGGACGACTTCCTTGAGTGCCTCTTCGGCCGGAACGATCTTGAAGAAGTCGTCGTTGTAAATCCCTTCCGCCATCTTCGGACCCAGCACCGATGTAATCGCCAGCCGCAAGGCGTTCTCATCGGTTCCGATCTGGATGATCCGGAACTTCTGCACGATTCCCAGGTCTTCGGTCGGGTACGGCTGCACGTTGGCCGACAAGAATCGCAGCGAGTAGCCCGGCTTCTGCTTGTCTGTCTCGGTGACATCGAGCAGAACGTCCTGACGCAGAAGTGCCTCTTCGCGGCCGATCCCGACGCTCACGATCCCCATACTCTGGAACGCATCGCGGGTGTGATCGAACTTCATTCGCGTTTGCAGCCGGCCAATCCGCTTCTCATCCATGGTCCCGCCCAGGTCGAATCCGACGACCGGCCAGCCCCGCGATTTCAGTTCCTTGACCAGCGTTGCCCGACGGGTGAGTCCGCCCGTTTGGCCCTCCGTGCAACCGCACGGCTCGATGTAGCCACGCATCTCACCGCTGAGGACGAGCGCCACCCGCGGGCGCGGCCAGTCTCCGGCGATCTTCGCGGCTTCAGGAGCAGCGGCAGCGGCCGACTCGGCGGCGCGAGCGTCCGACCCTTCCGACCGGAAGGCCGTCCCCGCACTGACCAATGCGACTCCCAAAAGCCCGGCGACGATCCCTCGCGCGAGCTGTCTCGCTCCATCTCGGTTTCGCATAATCCATCCTGATCAGGCTTCGGGTTCAGAAAACCCGTATGGTTCACCGGAAGTTACCGACTTTCGTAGGCAACGTGAATCTTGATCTCCGGGACTTCCTCCCGGTTCGTCTTCAACAGAATTTTCCCGATGTTGCCGGGAGCACGGCGTCCGGGGGGATGTCCCCCCGGCAATTCAACGTGAATCGCAAACCGATCCCGTCCATCGCCGGGAGACTCTCCCCGTGTCACTTCCACATTCAGGAACTCGGGATCCTTCGAGGCGACCTGCAGTTCCAGAGGCTCTTCCTCAGCCGCAGCGTACAGGTGCAGGGTCGTCTTTCCTCCTTCGGCCGCCGTCAATCGCCCGAAGTTGATCATCGCCCGGGCCGGATCCCAGTACCGTCCGGCAATGCTGAACGGTCCCTGTCGATGTCCGTCGATCGAGACCGTCACTTCCCGTTCCTCGGGCCCGCTCGTCGCGAAGGTCACCGACTCTCGCACGTTCCCGATGCTCATCCGGGGTTCTACCGTAATGGTCGCCTCCCAGCCGACCTTCCCTTCACGCTCCTGGAGCGTCTCCTCCGATGCCGGCTGCAGATCGACGTGGACAAATTCAGACGATGTCTTGGCCACCTCCAGCTGCAGGTCGTCATGAACTTCGGAGTAGATCAGCGTCTTCAGGACAGTCGGCTCCTCTTCGTTCACTGTGCCCAGTGAGAAATGCGACGGTTCAACCCGAACCGCATCGACGACCTTTCCGACGATCGAGAAGACGAGCTTTCCCTCTCCTCCATACGGCTCGCTTTCCCACAGCGCCGGGTCATTCGTCCAGATGGACGCCTGCTTGTGGAACTCGTCCGTCACGACCTCCGGCTTCCAGGCCAGCTCGATTTCGGTCGACTCTCCCGGAGGAACCTCGAGTTCGGTCAGCGAGCTCATCGTGCACTGACAGGTGCTCGGACCCTTCGCCAGCTTCAGCACACCCTCGCCGACGTTCTTCACCACAAACGTATGACGACCCGAGACGCCATCGGAAGGCCCTTCGTAGACCGTCGTCACTCCGAAGTTGTGCGTATCCTCAACGACCTCAACCTTCGGGAACGGACCCTTCTCCGGCTTCGGGAAGGGATTCTGCCGAAGTTCCTGCTCGGCCGGATCCTTCTTCGCATCCTCCACCGCCGCTGTTGTGCCTGATGTCTCAGACGACGGGCCTCCCCCTGAAATCCAGACGACCACCACGATGGCAGCAATGAGCGACAGGATCGCTCCCAGAACAGCTCCCACTCTCATGTCGACCTCCTCCAACACCCCGACCGTACCGGCCAACAGGGAACGGAATAAAAGAAACGACCGTCCGGAACGATGGTTGGGATCGATTCTATAGGTCCGGCAGCGGGGGGCAAAGTTCGAAGCTTCGGCAACCGGCTCTGTGCTTCGGACTGGCAGGGTGAGGTTCCGTATGCGTCCGCCGCTGCCAGCTTGGTCATTGCGGATAGGAAAAGTTGCCTGGTCTTCTTTATTCTACTCAAGTTGCCATGGCTCGCTGGTCGATACAGTTTGCGCAGCACGGCAACTCTGCCGGCGGCGAAGACACCACGCGACCGCATTGGAACGCACATGATTCACGCAGCACGTCGGATCGACGGGACTGCAGGGAAGCACACAAGTACAGTCACGCGACTTCAGCAGGCACTGGTCGAGTACCGCGATGAAGTCGCACGCGCAGAGCGTTCTTTCGAAGACTTCGCCTACCGCTGGGAGCGACGCGAACGTGAGATCGACCAGCACCTCACGCTGATCGAGGGCCGACTGGCCCGGCGTCCCGCGGCACCGGTCCTTTCCGTTCTGTCGATCGACGACTAGACGGTCTCCGGCGGAGGCGTCGGGGCATTGGCGCTATCACCTGAGCGGGGTGTCGCTGGTCTGCCGCGAACGGGCACTGGCGGGACTGCCGAGCGGATTGTGCCGCAGACGGATCAGCCGGAGGTTGGGTGAGGAGCTTCGCCGTAGACGCCGGGTGGCGGATCGGCGAACATTCGTGCACTGCGGGCTCGCAAACGGAGAAGCACCGGCATCGGGCCCGCCGACGACTGATAACCCGATCCCTCGCGTCTGCCCGCTGATTAGGGTGCTCGACTTCTCCCGACAGACGACACTCGACCGCAGGCTCGCCCCGGTCATGTTCTGGCTGTCCCTGCTATGGCTCGGCCTGGTGGGGGCAATGCTGCACCTGCTGGCCGACGAGGGACGCAGGTTCGATTCGCTTGCCTGGACCTGCGGTGTCGCGACGCTTGTTCTCTGGCCGCTGTTCGCCATCGAACTGGTGGCTCACTGGATCGCGCGCGGACGTCGGATCCGGCGGCATTGCTGGATCCTGTTGTTCCCGGCGCTGCGTCTGGGTGCGCGCGATCATGTCGACGGGACGACGCTCTGGCTGCCGGTCCTCGGATGGATGGAAGCGACAGACAACCTCGAGCACCGGCTGGAGAAGGCGCTCAGCGTCCCGATGATCGCGGTGGCCCTGCTCGTGCTGCCGGTGATCGCCATCGAAACGATCGCCCGCGAACGTGTCGCCAGCGAACCGCCACTGGCGCTGGCGACGCAGCTGGCCGGTGCGTTCATCTGGCTGGCGTTCGCTGTCGAGTTCATCGTGATGGCGTCGATCGTCGCGCGGCCGTTCACCTACGTGCGCAAGCACTGGCTTGATCTGGCGATCATCATCCTGCCGGTGATCGCGTTTCTGAGAGTGCTGCGCGTTGGCCGACTCGGGCGGCTTTTGCGTCTCAATCAGCTCAGCCGCCTGTCTCGTACAGCCCGGGCATTCCGCATGAGGGGTCTTGCCCTGCGGGTCTGGAGGGCACTTCTGCTACTGGAAGTTGTCGACCGGCTGATTCACCGCGACCTCGACAAGAAGCTCGCCAAGCTGGAGTCTCAACTTCTGGAAAAGGAGGCCGAGGTCGAGCAACTTCGAGAGCTGATCGAGCAACTTCGCCGAAAAATTGAGACGACGGAGCCCTGCTCTCCGCGATAGCCGTTCGCCACTTCTGGTACGGCCGAACTCACCGGTACTCAACCTCGTTCGGTGCGATTATTGTCGGCTCGGAATTCCCAGGCCAACCGCGATGGTCATGCGACCAGCCGTGTCGAGTGAACGTACCGAACCGAGAGGATCATCCAGTGCAGGATCTACTTCAGGATCTCCTTAACGGGATTGCCCGATTTCAGCACGAAGTCTTTGCGGACTACAGAGATCTCTTTCTGGAGCTGGAGAATGGCCAGCACCCCTCGACTCTTTTTATTGCCTGTTCCGATTCGCGGATCGATCCGCATCTGATCATGCAGACCTACCCCGGCCAGCTCTTTGTCTTGCGGACGGCCGGGAATCTGATCCCCCCCTACGAAGC
>CAZUXX010000001.1:0-18158 GCA_964624215.1 uncultured Planctomycetaceae bacterium | reverse complement strand
GGGGAGCGGAAGCAGCAACCATCGAATACGCGGTGAAAGCCCTGCACGTCCAGCACATCATTGTGTGTGGACACTCCAAATGCGGAGCCATCAAGGCCTTGCTCGATCCCGACTGCCTCAGCGAGCTTCCCGCTGTGCGGGAGTACCTGAAATATGCCGAGTTGACTCGATCCATCTTCCACAAACGGTACTCCGACGTTGAGGATCCCGTCGAACGCTGGGTCAGGGCCGTAGAAATCAACGTTCTGGTGCAACTGGAAAATCTCCGGCACCACCCCGCGGTGGCCCAGGCTCTGCACGACGGGGCAATGACTCTGCACGGCTGGGTGTACAAGTTCCAGACAGGGGAGTTCTCTGCGTTTCGTCCGGACGAAGGCACGTTCGTCCCGCTCGATACAGCTCAATTCGGCTATGCGGTCTGAAGCGGGCGCAGCGGACACTGCGAGCGCCGTCCACTCCAGGCCGCGCGAGCCTGATCGTTTCCCGGCGGCTCGCAGCGGGTGAATCGCCTGATCGGCCTGTCTCGTCAGTGGGGTGATCTCCTCACCTCCTTCGGTTGTCGGCGGCAGTCGAAACCGGGCAGCGGAGTCCCTGCCGCCAGCAAAGTCTTGACCAGGGCGGTATAAATAGAAGCGGAGTCGGGTGAAGACGCTTCGCTTCGCGTGTGCTGGCGCGGGCTGTCCGGTTGGGGTCGGGCGGTCACATCGACCGGGCAGAATGCAGGCGAACGGGATCACAGACTGATCCGGATTTGGTACGCCGAAAGATTCGGTGCCGTCTCCGACAGGGCCGAAACCTGTTACCGGAACATCTGCACTCACTCTCGAGACGGGAAGTCAGATCCCCCGTGGATTGACCTGACCCGCGAATAGCAGGACGATCATGCGCAGGGCGTTGCCGCGTACGTCCCGACTTTGGCCCCCTGAGTGCCCGCCCGGGCGACTTCCATGATTGATCGATTCCCCTCCCCCTCGCTTGCCCTTCGTTCCTGGACCCCTGCGGCAGATGTTTACCGGACGAGCGGGGGATGGCTCGTCAAAGTCGAACTCGCCGGGGTCCGCCGGGAGGATGTCACCATTGCGCTGTCCGGTCGCTCGCTGAGCGTCTCGGGTCGGCGACGTGACATCCGCATCGAATCGGACTGTTACTGCCATTCGATGGAGATCTCCTACGATTCGTTCTCGCGACGCTTCGATTTCCCTGTCGAAGTGAATCAGATGCAGGTCGCATGTGAAATCCGCGACGGAATGCTGTTCATCTGGCTCAACAATGAGTAAATGCCGCTGGGTGCTCCGCCGCAGGAGCCCAAACGCTGGCGCATGCTGAGTCCCGTCCCGGTGCAATCGCTGACGTGCGCACCTAGAATGCCCGCTCACCCTGTTCCGGTCGCGCTGACCGGTGATCCGCTTTGTATCAGGAGCAAGCGAAATGGATTTGATTTCCACGATCGATGGGTCCCTGATGGACGGATTCCTGCCACGCGGCTGGGATCTGAAGAAGATCGACGCCTGTATCGCCGACGATCCCTCGACCTTTACCGACCGGCAATCGTGGTGGAATGAGAACTTCGAAGTCGTCCCCTGCGATTCGTACGGGGATTTCGACGTCTTCATGGGCCACGCGATTGCGATGAATATTCGCCGCAGTCGCGAAGCCGGTGAGAAGCTCGCACTGATCCTTCCCGTCGGACCGATGGGGATGTATCGCTGGGCTGTTTACTTCCTCAAAGAGTGGGGCGTTTCCTGCGATCACTGTCACGGATTCAATATGGACGAGTGGAGCGATCGCGACGGCAATACGCTCCCGCCGTCGAATCCGGGCGCGTTTCAGAATGCGATGGAACGCGCCTTCTACGGGCCGCTGGGCGACCTATCCGTTCCGGAGTCGCAGCGACACTTCGCGACGAAAGACAAGCTCCCGACCTACGCCGAGCGGATCGACGAACTCCGTTCCCAGGGAGCGAAGCTGACGGTCATCTTCGGGATCGGACGCGTCTGTCACATTGCCTTCTGGGAGCCACAGTTCGCCGCCGATTACGATTCCGAGCAGGAGTGGAAGGAGCAGACCCATCGCATTGGTGCCAAACTCCATCCGCTGACGATCGAACAGAACGCAATCACGAGCTTTCGCAGCCGCACGACACTGGTTCCCGCCTATGCGAACACGATCGGGCCGGGGCTGTTTCTGGATGCCGACTGGATCATCGGCGGAGCCGACGGGACGCTCGGTCGCGGGATGATGTGGCAGGGGCTGAGCCTGTGGATGACGCTCCGTCACGAGCCGACTCCCTGGATTCCGTCAACGTACATGCCGACCCAGTCCGGCCGGCTGTATGTGCTCAAGGATCTCGCTGGACCGCTCGCTGCCGAGTGCAACTGAGGTCCTGGTTTGGACTGAACCCTGACGGAACTGCGCGATCAGCGGCTGGGCCCGACCCCGCTTCGCATCAGAGATCACAACATCCGATATCACACGGTTGGAGGTCTTTCGCGTAGAATTCCGCCGTATGAGTCGCTCCGCGCCCCCACCGCTCCCTCAGTCTCCCGGCAGGGTTGTGCCGGTTGAGTCGCAGGAAGTGTTGGGGGCCGAGCGTCGTACGGGCTGGTTTCGCACTTTTGTGCGCACCGTTTCCGCATTTCTGCTTGGCTCGGTGACGAATACCGGCTGGTTGGCGAGCATCGTGCTGCACGGGTTTGTGCTCCTGTGCATGGGCCTGCTTCTCGTGCCCGTAGAGCACCAGGAGCCGCCCCGGATTCTTACCGCTGCTCTTGCAGAAGACGTCGCGTCTGATGTCGGCGTCTCGACGGGAGAACTCGATCTGGGTGCAAGTCTCGAGTCGACCATCACCCCGCCGGCAACCCCGTTCAGCAGCGGAGGGTCGATGGAGTCAAACCGGCCGGACCTCTCGGCACTGGTCGGACAGACGGCGGGCCTGGGGAGCGGTTCCGGCAGGGGCAGCGGCACGGGAGATGGCGTCGGGGCCGACATTGCCGGACGTGTCGAGGCAGCGGGTGGCAAGGGGGGAACCTTCCAGATTTCCATCGCCTGGGACAATCGCAACGATCTCGACCTGCATGTCGTCGGTCCGGGTGACGACCGAATTTTCTACGGCAATCGCAAGGGCCAAACCGGTGGTGAACTCGATGTCGACATGAACGTCGAGCCCACGGAGGATCGCCCGGTCGAGAACGTGACCTGGGTTGATCGCAAACCGCCAGACGGCGAGTACGAGGTGATCGTTCACTTCTATCGGCAGCATCCGCGGCAGCCGCGGCGGTGCCCGTTCACCGTGCGGTTGAAGGTGGGGGACGACGTCCGACTGCTGTCGGGGACCCTGATTGAGAACCGGTTCGTCAAAGTGGCGACCATTGCCGTCGAGGAGGGTCGCGCCACGAAGATCGAGACAAAGGTGGCCGAAATCGACGCCGCTGCGGGACAATTCATGGCGTCCGGTGAATCAAAGCGGGATGCAAACCGCGAGCGATTTGCCCGCGAGGCACTCACCGAAGCCCTGGCGACCGGCGATAAACGCCTGCGCGTGGGGAAGCTCCGCCGGGTGATTGATCGTTTCCGCGGAACCGAAGCGGCGAACGAAGCTGCACGTCGACTTCGCGAACTGACGGACGAGTAACGCCACGCCCACTGCCAGCGAGCGATGTCCCGGCAGCCGGGTCCCCGTGTCGACCTCACGGGCCGTCCGGTCGAAGACTCGTCGCCGCTCCTGCTTTCCCCGCTACCCGGAGAACACTGACAACGTCACAAAGTCCGCCACGGCGATCACCAAGAGCCCCACGCTGATCAGGGCATTGACCCGGAAGAACGCTTCATTCACCCGTGACAGGTCGTGGGGGCGGACGATCCAGTGCTCGTAGAACAGCAGCAGCGCCAGACCTGCTAGGCCGATGAGAAAGACCGGGCCGAGTCCGGCCGAGTACCACAGACCGGCAAGGCAACCGACGGTGAAGAGGTGGCTCAGCCGGGCGACCCACAACGCCTGACGCACTCCCAGACGGGCCGGCAGGCTGTTGAGCTTTCGTTCACGATCGAACTCGACGTCCTGGCAGGCATACAGGATGTCGAACCCGCCGACCCAGAAGAAGATCACTCCCGCCAGCCAGACGGGGGGCCAGTCGAGTGTCCCGGTAATCGCCAGCCAGGCGGCCATGGGCGAGAGCATCAGTGCCGCGCTGAGCCAGTAATGGCACAAGCTCGTCCAGCGCTTCGTATACGAATACCCCAGCAGGAAGGCCAGAACCGGGACCGAAAGCACCAGCGGCCACCAGTTGGGCAGAAACAACGCCGTCGAGAGGATGAACGCAATGCAACAAACCGCGGTGAAGCCTTTCACCAGCCGCAGACTGACAAGCCCCATCGGCAGGTGCCGGATCGCTGTTCGCGGGTTCTCCGCATCAAAGTCGAGATCCACAATGCGATTGAAGGCCATCGCCGCTGAGCGTGCAAACAGCATGCACAGCAGCACGCCCAGCAGATGTGCTCCCCGGAACTCATGCGTCCGCCATGCCAGCATCGCCGCCAGCAGCGCAAACGGAAGTGCAAACACCGTGTGACTGAACCGGATGAGTTCGAGCAGCCGGCGACCGATCAGGAAAACTCCGCGCATTGCATCTCGTCTTGTCGCGGGGAGAGCCCCGACTGATACGCGTCACAAACCCTCTCACTGGCCGGACTGCGATTCCCGACCAGTTGTAGCAGGGTGTGTCGCAATCGTCATCCTGGTAGCAGCCTGCGAATCCGGCAATGTCGGGTGGACAGAAGCGCCCCCCCGGTGAACTGTGCGGGATTCTTTCTGCCTCCGAATTCCGCGAGTCATCGAGTGAGAGTTGCTCCCCGTCGTGTCGACTGCGTACTCGCCGCAGTGTCTGTCGTCGAAGCCTCTTCCCAGTACAGATCGTCCGCCTCGATCACGCGACGATAGACACCGCCGTTCTTCGCGGCCAGTTCTTCGAGCAGTTCGCTGCCGAATGTGTCCCCCAGGCCGATCGTGTCGATTCGAATTCTTCCCGTGTTCGCTTGGGTCACTTTCCGCACGACCCTGTGATTGAAGTCGCCATCGGTAAGGAAGTAGATCACGTCCGGCTGCAGACGGATCGCCAGCAGCAGGGCTTCTTCCGGATCGGTCGTGCCGTCCGCCCGCAGCCTGGCCGTCCAGCGGACCAGTTCCCCCTGATTCTCCTGACCACCTGCCACCATGCGGTCTGCCGGCATGGGGATGGCGCGGGTGTTGAAGAAGATCACGAAGTACTTCTGCTCCGACGACATGGCGTAAATGCTCCGCCACATCTCGATCTTCACCCGCCCGAGTCTCGTCTTCGCCGGCCCGTGGTACGGATGGTTCATGCTTCTGGAGCTGTCCACGACAAACACGTAACGATTGACGCTCGACTCGATCGGGAACATGGATCGTCCGGGGGCCGCCGCACCTCCCCCGGTTCCGTCGCCATCTGTTCCGCCGGTTCCTGTCCCGGGTGTGGTCACCGGCGGCGTCACACCATCACTGAGTGGTACCTGCAGCATCCGTCCGGGAATCGTCGGAACCCGCACGGCAGTCGGCAGTCGCACTTCCCGATGCGGCAGGATCGCCGCGAATGCCGTACGGGCTTCACTCTGCGGGGAGGCAGCTGACTCTGTCACCGGCAGATCAAGTGTGATCGATTCGGGGACGACTTCTTCAGTCGTGCGATCCCAGGCGGTGTCGATTGGAACACCCGGAATGGTCCCGCCGGCCGGGAGGACCAGCAAACCCCCGGCGGCGATCAGAGCGAGGTGAATCACCGTCGACGCGGCAAGACCCCAGTAGTCGTACGACCGCGATGCGGCCGCTGTAGGTCTGCGGTGAGAAGACGTTGTCGGCACGTCAGTTCTTGCCACGAAGTCCGGTATCAGATGCCCGGTCGAATGCTCGGGCTCCCCCGCAGAAGCACCCTGCCCTCCCCGCCGCGGTCATCGACACCACAGCAATCCGGACGTGGACGCTGCATCTATCATCGGCCGACCCGCACTTGCGACGATGCATTTCCAGCCGTTCGAGCCTATCAACTGGGGCAGCCGGGGGCAAAAGGATTCCGCTGCGGAAGCCCGTGCGGAGTTTTCCGGTCCTGCCGATCGATTGGAATGGACCGTTCATGCGACCTCACCGACACTCAGCCGACACTCACTAGCGAGTCTCACCTCTCCCGGCTCGTGTCTGAAATCGGCCCGACGAGCCGGGTGGCGGTCTGCAGTGCAGCGACCATGCCGTCTTCCCGGGCACGCCCTGTCCAGGCGATATCGAACGCCGTGCCGTGGCTGGGACTGGTGCGCACGATCGGGAGTCCGAGCGTGACGTTCACTGCCCGATCAAAGCCCAGCAGTTTGAACGCAATGTGCCCCTGATCGTGATACATGGCCACGATCCCGTCGAATTCCCGGTCGATCGCGGCCCGTTTGAAAAGCGTATCAGCCGGGAATGGACCACGAAGTTCACACGCACCAACGCGGGCACGCTCGATCCCCGCGGTGATGAGCGTTGTCTCCTCATCGCCGAACAGTCCCCCTTCCCCGCCATGAGGATTCAGGGCGCAAACGCCGATCCGCGGCCGTGTCGACCCCAGCCTGCGGACAAACCGCTCCATCAGTTCAATGGTGTCCGCGATTCGCTCCCCGGTCAGCAGGTCGGGAACACTCCGAATTGACGTGTGGAGTGTCACGTGCGCGACACTCAACCCGTACGGCTGAGTCGAGTCGGTCGCGGGGAGGTGCAACATCATCGCGTGCTGGGCGGCACCGCACCGCTCGGCGAAGATTTCGGTATGACCTGGCACGTTGTAGCCCGCCTGGCGCAGGGCCACCTTATGAATGGGCGCTGTGACAATCGCATCGACCTGCCGGGAGAGGGCCGCATCGATGGCTGCATTCAATGCCAGAAAGGCGGCCTTACCGGCTCTGGGGTCGATCTGAGCGGCAGGGACGTCGACAGCATCCTCGCCACAGGAAACGCACACGAGCTCATCGACTCCGACTCCTCCGGAGACAGTGTCCCGATCGAGTGCAGAGACTTCGCGAATACGCGCATTGTTGCCAACGAGGTCCAGCGTCCGACGCACAACTCCGACCGGCCCGACCAGAATCGGAGTGATCCCCTCGCGGACGTCGGCGCGCAGTGCGGCCTTGACGGCCACTTCCGGCCCAATACCGGCGACGTCTCCCAGCGTCACAGCGACAACGGGCCGCGAAGACTGGTCAAGGGAGGAGTGATCGAAGGGACTCATGGATAGTGCTCCGCGTCGGCGAACCGCCGCCCCGCAGCGTCCTTCTGTGAAACAACCGGAGGGGTGGTGATCGGCCACTCGATCCCCAGTTCGGGGTCGTTCCACACGATGGTGCGTTCTTCGGCCGGTGCGTAGACGTTGGTGCAACGGTACGCGACATCGGCTTCCTCCGAGAGGACGAGGAATCCGTGTGCACACCCTTCCGGAACATAGAGCATCGCATGATCCACGTCCGACAGCTCGATGGCCAGGTGCTGTCCAAATGTCGGGGACGAACGTCGCAAGTCGACCGCGACATCAAAGATCCGCCCGCGAGTGACGTGGACCAGTTTTCCCTGCGGACTGCCGATCTGGTAATGCAGCCCCCGCAGTACTCCCCGCCGCGAGCGGGAAAAATTGTCCTGGACGAACGTGTGATGAAACCCGGCTTCGGCAAGACGGTCCTTCCTCCAGGTCTCGAGAAAGAAGCCGCGTTCGTCAGGGAAGACCTGCGGCAGGATCAGCCGGGCCCCGGGAATTTGCAGCTCGCGAATCTCCACGTGTTTGCCTCGTCGCCTGAAAAGTCCCCGGCCGCGCGCTCGTGCCGATGAGTCCATTGCGGTGCGATTGTCGGAAAGTCCGGACCAATTCCCAAGTCTGTCCGGCCATCTTCGTGCGTCGGGCCGGGTGGCGTTCTTTTACGCGACCGGGAATTGATTCGTCTGGTTTCGGCAGCAATTGCCATTTGAGCGGATTTCATTCCGGAGAGAGCAGCGTCATTGCCGATACTCAATCTGTCTGCCCGGACCCGGCTGCGGAGCAAGATGCGCCCGACGACCGCCACGGGAAGAAATGGATTTCGATCGAATGGCCCTCTCTCGCGGGGCCGGCGAAACTGGAGCGGCGAGCAGATGACACGACGCCACGACGCGGCGCCCGGGAGTCGACTCCCCAACACAATGGCAACGCTGTTGATGGTGGGGGCCTTCACATTCAGTTACCTGAACTGCGATCCCATGGTTGCCGGCAGCGAACCTGCCGGCCGGGTCGCTGCCCTCGACGTCACGCCGGTTCTGGCGGTTCCGTCAGTGCCCCAGGCGGCCCCTGCACCGGCCGAGCCGGGTGAAAATGCACAGTCCGCGACCCAGACCGTCGATTCGTCGGTTCTCCGCGGGGAGTGGGCTCTGCAGTTGTCGATCGCACTCATCGAGCAGGGAATTCACTCCCTGGAAGCCGTCGACGATTACAGCTTCAGTCTGACGCGACAGGAACGGGTCGACGGAGAACTGCTCGATCCGCAGGTGATGAAGGTCAAGCTCCGTCAAAGCGAGCCCTTCAGCATCTACATGAAGTGGCTGGCCGGAACCGGCCCCGGTGTTCGCGGTCGGCAGTTGCTGTATGTTCGTGGCCAGAACAACGACAAGCTGCTGGTGCTCCCGGGCGGACTCGCCGGGCGGCTGACAGGCACCCTGGAGCTCGACCATGACGACCCGCGCGTCACCCGCGAGAGTCGGCATCCGGTCACCGATTGCGGTCTGCTGACCTTGGCCCGCACGGTGCTCGATATGCAGAAGAAGGATCTGGCGTCCAGAACGGGATTCCAGTGTGAGCTTTACGACGGTCAGAAATTCGACGAACGCGACTGCTTCCTGTTCGTGATGACGTACGACTCGCCGGAACACAATCCCAACTACCGCAAGGCGATGATGTACATCGACAAAAACCTTCGTCTGCCCGTCTGCATCCGTAACTTCACCTGGGGAGAGGCGGAGCAGCCGGAAAAGCTGGACGAACAGACACTCGTCGAATCCTACAGCTTCACTGACATCGAGCTTGAAAAGCGGCTTGCCGCGGATGACTTCAGCCGTACCAGCTATCGCATGCGATAGGACATGAGGCCCGGGTCGCGGCTTTCGGATCACCGACGGGCAATGCTCCGGGCGTGACGGTCTGCCTGCCGCAGGAACACGGTTTCGTGTGGCCGTTTGCTGTCCCCGTGCCGTCACGACGATCCTGAGAGCGGGCTGGCGGCTGCGAAGGCTGTCACACGCTGTGTCTTCGCATACAACGCTCATATGAGCGAGCAGTTTGATGTCATCGTGATCGGGACCGGACCAGCCGCCAGTCAGGTCACCAGCAAGTGTGCAGGCGCGGGGTGGAACGTCGCCGTCATCGAGGAACGCGAACCGGGGGGCACCTGTGCGCTGCGGGGCTGCAATCCCAAGAAGGTGTTGACGAATGCGGCTGCAATCACTGATGCCGCCCGTCGCTGCAGCAGCCGGTATCTGAATGCCAGTCAGGTGCAGATTGACTGGCCGGCCCTGATCCGGTTCAAACAGGAGTTTACCGAGCCGATCCCTGCGTCGACGCGCAAACAACTGGATGCCAAAGGTGTGACCCTTCTTTCCGGGACGGCCCGGTTCACCTCTCCCGGGACCGTCGCGGCGGAGGGGCGAGAACTCCGCGCACCCGCCATTGTGCTGGCGACCGGGGCACGGCCCGCTTCACTTGGAATCCCGGGGGAAGACCTCGTGATTTCCAGTGACGAGTTCCTCGAGCTGGAGTCCCTCCCCCGCCGCATCATCTTTATCGGTGGTGGATACATCTCGGTCGAGTTTGCGTTTGTTGCCGCCCACGCCGGCGCCGAGGTGACCGTGCTGCAGCGCGGTGAGCATCTGCTGAAGTCGTTTGATCCGTGGTTGACCGAACGTCTCGCTGAACGCTGCCGCAGTGTGGGAATCAACGTCCGCTGCCGGGTGACAGCTCGCTCGGTGCGGCGAGAGGGGGACGCATTGTCGGTCACGATCGGCACCAGCTCGGGAAGTGAAACGCTGACGGCCGATCTTGTCGTGCACGGGGCCGGTCGCGTTCCAAACCTCGACGGACTCGATCTGCCCGCAGGTGATGTCGACCGCAACGAGTCCGGCGTGGTGGTCGACGAGTTCCTGCGAAGCCGATCGAATCCGCGGGTGTGGGCCGCCGGGGACTGTGCTGCGACCGGTCAACCACCGTTGACACCCACCGCCAACGAGCAGGGTCGGACGATCGCCCGCAATCTGCTGACCGGCGACACCTTGCACCGACCCGAATACGGACCGGTCCCCTCCGTGGTCTTCGGCATCCCGCCGCTGGCCCGCGTCGGTCTCGCCGAGGCCGAGGCCCGGGAACGTTGCCCGGGTGTCGAGGTGCGGAGTAATGACATCTCGAGCTGGGGCTCGGTTCGCAAACTGTGCGAGTCAGTCGGAGCATCGAAGTTTCTGGTCGATCCCGAGACCGATCAGCTCCTGGGAGTCCACCTGCTGGGACCGGATGCCGATGTGACCATCAACCTGTTCGCCCTGGCGATGAAGGCGGGGTTGACGACCCGCGAGATCAAGTCGGTCCTGTTTGCGTTTCCGACGGCGGCTTCTGACATCCGCAGTATGCTCTCGTCGGAGTCGTGACGGTTTCTGACTCCTGTGACGAGAGTGCGTCGGCACTCAGAACAGCTTCAACTGCGTGACACCACCTGTCGGTCGTCGGAAGCTGTCGCAGTCGAGGGGCGGCAGGCGACCATCGAGGTCGTACTTCCTTGCAAACAGGCGGAACACGCTTCGAATCTGCTCGGCGATCTCGCCGGTCCCCCGCATCCGCTGCCCGAACTGCGACTGGCTAAGCTGTCCATCACGTGTCTGTCGAATGCGGGATTCCACACGGTCGCGGCGCAGGGGTTGCGTTCGCTCCAGCCATTCCAGAAAGACCGGCTCGACCGTCAGGGGAAGTCGCAACATGACATAACTGGCTGTGCGTGCTCCGGCTTCGCTGGCGGCCTTCAGCAATGCCGGCAGTTCTGAGTCATTCAACCCGGGGATCACGGGGGCGGTCATCGCACCGACGGGAACGCCCGCCCGGGCGAGCATCGAGATGGCCCGCAGGCGGGCCGAAGGAATGCTTGTCCGCGGCTCCATCGCGCGAGCCAGTTCGGCATCGAGAGTCGTCACCGAAACGAACACGGAAACGAGCCTCTGCTCCCCCATCGCAGACAGCAGATCAAGATCGCGCACGATCAGGGCGTTCTTGGTGACAATCGTTACCGGCTGACGGAACTCCAGCGCAACCTCCAGACACTGCCGCGTCAGCCGGAACTCGCGCTCCGCAGGCTGGTAGCAGTCGGTCACACCCGAGAAGTTGATTGGTTCCGGCCGCCACTTCGGTCGTTCAAGAAACTCACGTAACAGGGCAGGCGCATCGTGCTTGACGAAGATCCGGGTCTCGAAGTCGAGTCCGGCACTCAGCCCCAGATACTCATGAGTGGGCCGCGCATAGCAGTACGAACAGCCGTGGGCACAGCCCCGATAGGGGTTGACGCTGTAGCGAAACGGGATGTCGGGCGAGTGGTTCTCTGCCAGGATCGAACGCGAGTGATCGGGGAGATACTCAATTGCCCTGTTTTCGAGTCCATGCCGATACTCCCGATCCCATTCGAGCTGTTCGAGGTCCAGTTCGCGATGAACCGTCTCGAACCGGTTGGAGGGGTTGATGGCAGATCCGTGTCGCATAAGCCGCGAGCCGATGCCCGAGGGGACTGTCTGAATGTCCACTATTGTAGCAGGGCGCGGCCGGTGTGATGACTCACCTTCCCCGATCACCATTTCGCAGCCATGTCATCGGGAACACACCCGACATCTGCGTTCACAGTTCGCAAAGCTCTGGAAGCGGCATCAGTTCCTGACAGTCGTGCATGACGGGAACGGCGCCCGAAGGAAACTCGGGCACCGCCGTGCAACCTTGGGGCGGCGGTGACTCCCGTTATGATGCCCGGCGCTCACATCTTCCCGCTGGAACCAGTGCTGACATGCAGTACCGACTCTTCCTGTTTCTCGTCGCGACTTTTCTGCTGACTTCTGCCGGCGTGGCCGATGACGCTCCGGCCCGTGGACCCAGGCTGTACCTCGACGAGTTCCGTCCGCGATCCGAACTGAAGGTCGAGGAACATATTCTCACTCAGGCGAAGTTCCCTTGTGTGAACGTCCACATCCATCCGGGTCGGCTCAATGACGAGGAGATCGACGAGGTGGTTGCCGTCATGGACGAGGCGAACATTGCCGTCAGTGTGAGTCTCGACGGGCCGGCCGGCACCGGGTTTGCCGAGCATCTGCACCGGCTGACGGCCGATCATCCCCATCGTTTCGTCGCCTTCGCGCGCATGGATTACATCGGAGAAGGTGACCGGGAGGATCCCTCGACCTGGGAGGTGCGACGGCCCGACTTTGGTGTGCGGATGGCCGATCGGTTGACGACTGCTGTGCGACAGGGAGCCGCGGGGCTCAAGCTGCTGAAGGATCTCGGACTGCTGATTCGTGACGCCGACGGATCGCTGATTTCTCCTGACGACCCGCGTTTTGATCCGGTCTGGGAGAGGGCCGCAGAGCTGGGGGTTCCCGTGTTGTGGCATGTGGCCGATCCGGTTGCCTTCTTCCGGCCCATCGACGAGACGAATGAGCGCTGGGAAGAGCTGTTCCGGCGTCCCGAATGGAGTTTCTACGGGGACCAGTTCCCCTCCCATCAGGAGTTGATTGACGCCCGCAACCGTGTCATTGCGCGGCATCCTGAGACGACATTCATCTGTGCTCACATGGCCGACATTCCCGAGGATCTCAGAAAACTCGGCAGCTACCTCGACCGTTACCCGAACATGCACGTCGAGATCTCGGCCCGTATTGCGGAGCTCGGGCGGCAACCGTACACGGCCCGGCGCTTCTTTCTGAAGTATTCCGACCGCATCCTGTTCGGGACCGACGGCGTTCCGCCGACGACGGAACTGATTCCCCACTTCCGTTTCCTCGAAACCTGGGATGAGTATTTCCCGTACGAGGACAACCCTTTCCCGCCTCAGGGATTCTGGAACATTTACGGGATCGGTCTTCCCGATGAGGTGCTGCGAAAAGTCTATTATGAGAATGCAGCCCGCCTGATCCCGGCTGTGAGAGATGCACTCAAGGCACAGGGGATTGTCGGAGTCCGTGACAACCCGGGGGGCCGGGAGCCCCGATCCAGATAAGAACCAGTGACAGACGCTCGATGCCCGATCGAGCGAGTGAGATCGAAGATGTCCCAGACGCAGGAGTCCGATGATCGGATCGAACCGGAAACGAAGACAATCTCCGGCCGCGCCGTCGTCATCGGGATGTTTCTCTTCGCGATGCTGATGACCGGCATCATGTTCGTTTACTGGGAGTACTACACGCGGCCGTTCCGCCCGTTGCAGAAGGCCATCGCCGCCCGATACGAAGATTCGATGCCGCTGGTAATCGGTGGCCGCTACAAAAGTCACAAGCCCGGGTCACCAATGACACTTCGGATTGTGGTCCGGGTTCCGGTCGATCCGCGGGACGATGAGCAGCGGATGCGGGAGCAGGCCAACGACCTGGTGGCGATCGCCTCCGAGTATGTGAACATGGATCAGTACGAGCGCGTCGAGATTTTCCTCGCTCATCGGCGGCCCGAGCAGACGACCGTTCGCTGGTCGCTGGAGGCTGACAAGGACGACTTCCCTGTTCCGACGACGGGCGAGCTGCCGGAGTCTGCCGTCACGAGCATTTCCGAAGGCATCGAAGGGACCTGATTCGCACTCGCGTCCGCCGCCGGCACGACGCACGCCACCCGCTCGCTGTCACACCCCCCCTCGGGACAGAGTCCTTTATGGGAACGTTCACGCCTGTGTTGTCAGCAGACAGGCAGGCGTCGCTGGTGCTGCGACGGCGGCCGTCGACCGATTCAGTTGTCGGCAGTGGGAGGTTGCCACGTGCTCCACTGTGTGCTGTCCGGCTGATAGGTCCAGTCGGGGCCTTCGCCAAATTCGAATTCGCGCTGGGTGGGATCGAATTCATCGCCGCGGCGGATGAAGTCCTGGACGATCACTTTCCGCCAGGGTTGGGGATTGCCGTCCGGGCCGGTCTTTGACGAGTCGTAGGCATTCGAGAAGCCCCGCATCGTCACCGTAAAGAAGTCGGTCGCGGGGTCGATTCCGGTCCACGTCGCGACCCCGTAAATCCAGTCCTGCTCTTCCGGAGGGGCATCAGCCGGCACCGGATCGGGCCAAGGCCGGATGATGCTGAGCGCATCTTCAATCTTCCTCCGGGCGAACTGGCTTGCAGGTCGCTGTTCGATCATCCGGATGGCCCGGACCGCTTCAGGCAGATACTGATCCTGCACGATCTGCAGTGGCACCCGATCCTCGGGATCGTCGTAGGTCGTGATGACGAGTTCGGGGACGAACTGTTGCGGTGCGGGGACCGGGTCGGTGAGATTCACGGGCGTCGAATCGGTGGCATCCTCGCGACCCTCGGCCGGCCGGGCGATCGCCCGATACACGAGATACCAGACCTCTTTGCGTTCCCGCTCACCGGTTTTCGGGTTGGTCACGTCGACCCAGATCATCCGCATCGGCTTGAACTGGACCTCCATGACCCGCAGACTCGTCTGCCGATTCCGTTCTTCTCCGGAGGCATAAGCGGGAGCCGTGCGCACAAACCCCCGGTTCGCCTGTGCAGCGGCCTGTGGCAGGGCGAACCCTGCGACACCGGAAAGGAAGCAGACGGCGATAGCGAGTTGGAGACGGATCACTCGATCAACTCCCGAGGAAAACGAGTGCAGACGCATGCGGGAAGGGGTTTCGATTATCGCGCTGCCTCTGACTCTCGTCAAATTGTGCCACACTCCCCCTCACAGGGACTGTCTGTCGAGTGACTGACAGAATCGCGGTGAGGAACGCCGGCTGGCCGAAGACCTTCCCCTGTTGACCATCTTCCGACCTGCCTTCCGGCGTCCGGTGGTCGCCGGACGGGCCCGGTCCCACAGCGGAATCTCGATCGGGAATGTGCGCAGCACATCCTTTCTCGTTTGATCGGCCTTCGGCTGCCGATTACTGTCTCTCGGATTCTCCGGACGTCAGCAATACCGCAGGTGGCGTAACCCGAGCGGGTTCCGATGCGAGTGCATCGGTTGTATCGATTGTGACCTCCACCGCTCGCAATTCTCTGTCTCGACGGCCCCCGGCGCTTCTGTGACATCCCAGATCCACTGCACTATGCGTGTGCTTGAATTCACTGTTTCGGATCCTCCCCCGCAGTCGGCACGACCGCATTCCCCGGCCGAGTTTCTCACCACGCTGCGGTGGAGGAAGTCAACGCCGGAATTGCTGGCCCAATCGGCGGCCGAGGGGGACATCGAATCATTTTCGCGCGAACTGGCGTCAGCACTGGCAGCGGTGCGTTGCAAACGCCGCCAGACGCTCCGCCTGGTCCGGATCGATATGGCCGGGCTGACTTCTGCGCCGGATAACGCGATCACCGAGCTGACACGAGCCGGACTCGAAGCAGTCGAGCACTCGGACGAAAAGGAGATTCCGAACATCACGGCGGCCCTGCTGGACGCCGCGGAGGAGGCGACCGCCCTGTCGCCCTGCCAGTTCTCCGCCTGGATGACGCTGCTTCCTGTCGTGGCCGATCAGGCACCCGGGATCGATCTGGTCCGGTTCTGGATCAGGCTCCTCAGCACGGCCGACGTGCTTGCTGACACCGATCCCGAGGCGGAAGAACTCGATGCGACGTCGGAGGACTGGTTCGCCCCCTCTCTCAGTGAGCTTCTGTTCCGCGCGGCGCTGGTTGCTCCAGATCTAAAGTCCTCCCGCCGGTGGAAGCGTCGGGGACGCAAGGGATTGCGGGAACTGATTCACTCCGCAACGGACGACGAGGGATTTCCGCGAGCCGCGCTGATTCCCAACCTCGGGGGCTGGCTGCCGACTCTGGCGCGCTCGACCGTGGTTGCGTATCGAAACGACACGCGACTGTTTCGGGGAGCCGACTGGCAGCGCGTTGATCGTGCGATCGCTGCCACCGCAGCGATGATTTCAGGTCAGGGAACGATCGCAGACTGTGACGCCCCGGCAGAAGTGCTCGTAAACAGCCTGGATGTGCTGTCCCGCCTCCGGATGGACTCACGGCATCCAGCGCGTCAATTGATCAGGCAGCTGTCCCGCACGCTGACCGAGGAGCATTCGGCTTCCACGAATGGCAAACCGGCATCGAAACCGAAGAAGAAACGAAACCACGCGGTCGAGCCGGGATGGCAGTCTGATGAGGCCAGTGTGGCACTCCTTCGACGGACCTGGGACCCCGCTTCCGCTATTGCGCGGGTGACCCATGAGGGGCCGGAGATGTCGCTGGCTGTCCAACTCAACGGAGGGGAGCTGTTCGCCGGGGAATGGGAAAGTGAACTGACCATCGAGGGTCAACTGGCGACGCCGGCGCAGGACTGGAACTGTGACTGCTGGTTCAGCGATGCAGATGTCGACTTCGCAGAATTCTCGCAGGTGTTTGAGGAGGCGGCCACCTTCTCTCGCCAGATCCTGCTCTCACGGCGGGAGCGGTTCCTCGTCTTCACCGAGGCAGTTCGTGGGGGCGCTCCCCGGCGCATCGATCTCGAGACCCGATTACCCATCGTCTCGTCACTCCGCAGCGAGCAGGACAGTTTCACCCGGGAGACTCAATGGGTCACTCCTGTGGGACGCGTGCGGGTTTTGCCGGCCACCCTCCCCTTCCCCCGTTCCGAGGCTTCTGAGGGACGGTTCGTGTCGAACGGGACGGAATTGCACTGGTCCTGCAGCGGAATCGGATGTGTGGCCCAGGTCATCGTGATTGACTGGTCCGATGTCGACGGTGAAGAACCCGTGCACTGGACGAGACTGACGGTCGCCGAGGAGGGCCGCGCGCTGGCGGGAAACGAGGCGATGGCCGCTCGCTGGCAACTCGGCTCGCGGCAGTACGCAATCCTGCTGAATCTCACGCGGAGTGAGCGGCCCCGCAGCTTTCTTGGTCACCACACCGAGAATGAGACGGTCATTGGCAGTTTCACTTCAGACGGCGAGATCGAGCCGCTGGTGCACGTGACTTTCAGTTGATGCACAGGGTCCCGCTCCCTGCCAGGGCTTTTTGTTTGTTGGCGGAGAGCGGCGGCACCGCGTCACAAGGTGCCGGTGCGCTATCGAAACATCGATCCGGTTTCGATCATTCCCGGGATGCGTGGCGACCGCCGGACTGCACGTTGCGGGATGCTGGTGCCGGTACGACAGCACATGCTCGATTGACTCGGCAGCGGTTGCCCGGTCGAACGCTCGCGTGAGCAGACTGGTCTTCGCACCAATCACTGAAGACCCGTTCCGCGGAGGCTGCGTCGATTCGGAAAAAAATGGATCAGACGGCGAAATTGCGCGCCCGGCAGGAAGTCTCAGACCTGACCATACAGGCAGCATTTGGCCGTCACGATGATTCACGAACAAGACACGTTACGACCGCCGGAGGTCAGCCGGCTCCGAACCCCTCCCCGCGGGTGTTCCGGAAACGGTTCGGCGGAGCCCGGTCCGCCGGCGATGACCGACGAGCAGCTGCTGACGCAGTTCGTCGTCAGTCGCGATGAGCATGCATTCCGGCAAATCGTGTCCCGGTACGCCTCACTTGTGCTGGGGACGATTACCCGCACTGTTGTCGACCGGCATCTGGCGGAAGACGCGTTTCAGGCCGTCTTCATCATTCTCGCTCGCAGAGCTTCCAGTATTCGCTGGCGTGCGTCGCTGGCCGGCTGGCTCCACGGAGTTGCACGTCGGGTGGCGCTGCGCACCCTGCAGAACCGTTATCTCTCACGTGAAGAGCCTCTCGCTCATGATCCACCCATGGAAACCGCCCCTCTGGACATTCTCGGTCAACGGTGCGAGCAGCAGATCCTCGACGAGGAACTGCAGCGACTGCCAGCCCGCTGGCGCGAACCCCTGATCCTGCATGAACTGGACGGTCTCAGTTGCGAAGAGACAGCCGCCCGGCTGGGGCTCTCGCTGACTGCGCTGGAAGGACGACTCAAACGCGGTCGCCGGGAGCT